>JBDTPR010000025.1:0-22336 GCA_039932635.1 Candidatus Solibacter sp. | reverse complement strand
CAAGACCTCCTATGGACTTTAGGCCATCCCTCAAATTTCAGCTGAACCGCAACACGAGTCGATGTACTCTTCTTACAGTCTATGCTACGCGAGCGCAACGGCTGGACGGTGAGCCGCTGTACCGCCATGGGCGAAGGCGAGCTTTTCATAGGCGCAGTAAAAGGCCGCGCGTCTATCGCTCCGCACGCGGGATGCTCCGGTCGTATAACGCGCCACCCGGAGAAAGCGGAGGCTGAGCGCCCAGAACGGGACTAGCGAGTAACGAGAAAGCGCTTGCGCCCCATAGACAAACCATCCCTAGTTCGCCCGCAAAGGGTTGACGATCTTGAGGCCGGCGAAGTCTTTTTCGTTTTCGGTGACAACCACGCAGTTATTCACTTCGGCAACCGCGGCAATGATCATATCGAGAGGGCTCCTGGGCCGCCCTTTTGCCGTACCCTCGGCCATTAACCGCGCCCAGACCAGCCCCGCCTTTTCGTCAAACGGGAGTACCCTGCCAGCGAACAGAGCTTGAGGGCCTTCGGGGCCGGAAAACCAACGCTCCAACTCCCTGCGTTTTTTTCCAGCGGGCTTCTCCAGGATTCCGCGGCGAATCTCCGCGACGGTCAGGGCGCAGATAAACAGTTCCTCGTCAACTTGCCTTGCCAGCCACCCAACCAGCGTTTCCGATGGCGCCGGTTTGGTCGCGTTGCCGATGATGTTCGTGTCGAGTAGGTGGCGGCTCACAGGTCTATCCTGCGGTCCGCCGTAACTGGGCGTTCGAGATTAAGTTCGGCGCCTACCAGAGGCGACCGGCGCAAAGCTTGGAGAATGCCGCCTTTCGTCGGCGGTTCCCCCGAGATTGTTCGGCGTACGGAGGCGCGAATCCGCGCCGACTCGGGGCTATCGTCGGCGAGCCGTTTCGCGAGAGATCGGATCAGCTCGCGATCGGCGCCAGGCGCAATAACCTCAAAACGCGCCATTCCACGCTTGTTGAGGCGCTTCCGATAGTTGCTGGTCGCTCGCTTCTGTGATATATCGTTTATGGCCAGATATACCCGGTAATATGTCCAGATTACTATACGGGGCGCATGGTGGCGCTTTGATCCGCAGCTCCGCCCAACTCGCCTAGGATTACTCCCATTAAACGCGCTTCCGGCCGCATGGAGCCCACGCGCCCAAATTTGAAATCCGAAAGCCGTCTACAATGGAGGCGAGGATACATCTGTGCCACGCCAGTTCGATGTCGTGATTGAACGGGACTCAGAAGGCAATTACATCGCTTCGGTTCCGCAGATGCCCGGCTGCCACACCCAGGCACGCTCGCTCGACGAGGTCACGGAGCGGATCCGCGAAGCGATAGAGCTGTGTCTGGAAGTGGAAGGCACACCGGAACAAGAATTGGAGTTCGTCGGTATCCAGCGCGTAACTATCGCGGCATGAGCCGGGCGCCCCGAGTTACCGGTTCGGACCTCATCGCCGCGCTTGCAAAGGCCGGCTTCCGCGTACTTCGTGTCAGAGGCAGCCATCATTTCCTGCGCCACGAGGATGGCCGAAGCACCGTCGTGCCTGCACACGTAGGTGAAACTCTCGGTCCCGGTCTCCTCCACAAGATTCTTCGCGATTGCCAGTTGACGGCCGATCAACTCGCCGAACTGCTCTAAAGTCGATTCCTCCCCATGAACGCGCTTGCGACCATCCACGGGTTCGCGGGTTCCGTGTGCGGCATCCCGGAATGGCGCGGCTGTCCCGCAAGGCTCCGGCCTTCGACCGGTACAAGGCTCCCGCCTTCGAGCGGCTGCTGCGGCCAGCCAAAACTCCGGCCTTCGGCCGGTGCACCGACTGAAGTCGGTGCGCAGACTAAAGTCTGCCCCACACTGGCTAGAAATCGGCCGGCGCGCGACGAAACGCGCCGCCGCCCCATGGCGTGCGGGTTCCTGAAATGCCGTCTCGTGAGAAGACCACTGGTGGCACGTCGATGGATCTAAATCCGCCCCGATCCATCCGGCCGTACAACTTAGACTTCCAGCCCTGGCGGATGGGTTAAAATGTACTACCAATCAGGGACATCCATCATGAACTCTGCCAAAACTCTCCTGCTCCTAGCCCTCTTTTCGTGCAGCGCAATAGCCCAATCCGGTCACGACGCGGTGTTGAAGAACATGAAATTCCGCAATATCGGACCGGCTACCATGGGCGGACGCGTGGACGATCTTGCGGTTGTGGAATCCGACCCTCGCATCATCTACGTGGGCCTGGCCGCGGGCGGAATCTTCAAGACCGTGAACGGCGGCAATACCTGGACGCCGATCTTCGACGATCAGCCGAATCCTTCGATTGGCGATCTCGCACTGGCGCCCTCCAATCCCTCGATTCTCTATGTCGGCACGGGAGAGGCGAATAACCGGCAGAGTTCGTCGTGGGGCAACGGCGTGTACAAGTCGATGGACGCCGGCGTGACTTTCACTCATCTGGGATTGGCCGAGACAAAACACATCGGGCGCATCGTGGTGCACCCGACGAATCCCGACATTGTGTACGTGGCGGCGCTGGGCGACCTGTGGGGACCGAATAAGGAACGCGGCGTCTACAAGAGCACGGATGGCGGCGCTACCTGGACGCAGACGCTGGCGATCGACGAGAATACCGGCGCCTCCGATATCGCGATCGATCCGCAGAGTCCCAATATTCTGTACGCGGCGGCCTACGAGCGGCGCCGCACGGTGTTCGGCTACAGCGGGGGCGGCCCGAACGCCGGTCTGTACCGGTCCACCGACGGCGGTTCGCATTGGACCAAGATGGCCGGCGGACTTCCCTCCACCGGCGATGTGGGGCGCTGCTCGCTCGACATCTACCGCAAGAACAGCAACATCGTGTATGCGGAATTCGAACACGCCACGCTGGGCGGCGTGTACCGGTCCGAGGACAAGGGTGTGACGTGGGCGCGCATGAGCGACACCAATCCGCGCCCCTCGTACTTCAGCCAGATTCGCGTGGACCCGAATAACGATCAGAAGGTCTGGCTGGGCGGCGTCAATATCTACATGTCGGAGGACGGCGGGCGAAGCTTCGTGCAGACGCGCTTCCGCGATGTGCATAGCGACGTGCACGGCATGTGGATCGATCCGGCGAATTCCGATCACATGATCAACGGCAACGACGGCGGCGTGTGGGTGACCTGGGATGCCGGGCGAAATTGGCGTCATTTGAACAACATTGCGATCGGGCAGTTCTACGAAGTGGCCTACGACTTCCAGAAGCCGTATCGCGTGTGCGGCGGGCTGCAGGACAACTACTCGTGGTGCGGACCGAGCGCCAACCTGCAGACCACCGGCATCGCCAACGAGGATTGGTTTACGGTGCAGGGCGGCGATGGGTTTCATGCCCGTATCGATCCGACCGACGCCAACATTATTTACGCGGAATCGCAGGACGGCAACCTCTCGCGGCGCGATTTGAAGACCAGCGAATCGAAGTCGATCCGCCCGCAGGAGGATAGCGATACGGCGCCGCGCTACCGCTTCCAGTGGAACTCGCCGCTGATCATTTCTCCGCACGATCCGAAGACGATTTTCTATGGCGGCAACCACCTGTTCAAGTCCACCGACCGCGGGGACACGTGGGTCCGTCTCGGCGAAGACCTGACCAACAAGCTGGCGCGCGACGAACAGCCGATTCTGGGCAAGGTTCCGAAGCGCGGTGAGACGCTCTCCATGCATGACGGTGTGGTGGCGTGGCCGTGCATCACCGCGATCGCGGAATCCCCGGTGCGCGCGGGCGTGCTCTACGCGGGGACGGACGATGGCAATTTGCAGGTTTCGCGCGATGGCGGAAAGTCATGGGCGAACGTCGCCAGCCACATTCAGGGTTTACCGAAGGGCGCGTACGTGAGCCGCATCGAGGCGTCGTACAAAGAAGAAGGCACCGTGTACGTGACCTTCGACAATCATCGCAGCGGCGATTTCGCGGTCTACATTTTCGCCTCGAAGAATCACGGCGATTCGTGGAGCAAAATCACCAACGGCATACCGGCGGGCGCGGGCACGGTACACGTGATTCGTGAGGATCCGGCCAATCCGAATTTGCTGTTCGCGGGCACGGAGTTCGGCCTGTACATCAGTTTCAATCGCGGGCAGAACTGGGAGCGCATGACGAACGGGTTGCCGACGGTTCCGGTGTTCGACCTGCAGATTCATCCGCGCGAGCACGACCTGATTCTGGCGACGCATGGCCGCTCCATCTGGATCATGGACAATATCACGGCGCTGGAAGAAATCGCCGGCAGCGAGAACGTGCTGACGACCGACCTGCACCTGTTCACGCCGAAGCCCGGCATCGAATGGAAGACGGCCAGTTATCGCGGATTTCTGGGGACGGGTCTGTTCATGGCCAGCAATCCGCAATCGGGATTGCTGCTCGATTATTACGCCAAGGCGGCGGGTCCGGTTCGCGTCAGCGTGAAGGACGCGGCAGGCAATGAGGTGCGGCAGTTGAACGGGCGGGCGGAGGCGGGCATCGTCAATCGCATCGCCTGGGACATGCGCTCCGACGCCCCAATCCGACCGGCCGGCGGCGCGACTGCGGCGGCGGGGGGCGGCGGACGCGGAGGTCGTGGAGGTGCAGGACGGGGCGCGGCTCCAGCGGTTGCGACGGGCGCTTCGCCGACCTTCGCAGCGCCGGAAGCGGGCGGCGGCGGTCCTGGTGAACCCGCGGCGGAGAATGCCGAAGGCGGGGGCGGGGGCGGCGGTGGTGGCGGACGCGGCGGTTTCGGCGGCAATCGCGGCGCGCTGGTCGATCCGGGCGACTACACGGTGGCGCTGACGCTGGCCGGAAAGACCGAGACCAAAACGGTGCGCGTGGAAGATGATCCTCGTCTCACCGTTTCGCAGGACGATCGTACCAAGCGCCGCACGGCGCTCACGCGGCTGGTCACAATGACGCGGCAGGCAGACGACGGGCGGCGAAAGATTGTCGCGATGAATATCGCTGTGACCGCGTTGATCGATAGTTGGAAGCGCCCCTCGGCGCCCCTTGTGCCCGACACGGTGAAGAAGGCCGCGGACGACACGCTCGCGCGGATCAAGGCCGTGGTCGGCACGTTCGAAAGCGCGGCGGGTGGCGGTCGCGGAGGCGGTGGCGGCGCAGGCGCTCCCCCGCCCTACACGCCTGCTCCGGTGAACACCAAGATCTCGCGCCTCATGGGCTTGATCGATAACTTCTCGGGCCCTCCGACCTCCCGGCAGTTGGCCGATATCGATGAGTGCGCGGCGCAATTGCAGAAGGGACTCGAGGAGGTCGCCAAACTCGACGGCGAGGTGCCGAGGCTGAATAAGCTGATGCAGGACGCCGGGGTGCCGTACATTACGCTGGATCCGGCGGGCGTCCCCGCGGCGCCGACGGGCGGGCGGGGCGGCGGCAGGTAGCGCCGCCCTCACTTCACGGTGCGCCACGCCGTGCGCAACAGCCATCCGATTCACTTCCGGTAGCGCGATTCAACATCGGTTGGTCAGACGGCTAGCGCTCTAGCCAGGTCTGGTCCTGGGCCTGTTCGCAGCATCAATTCGATTGTGGGGCCCCGTACCAATTCAGTTCCCCGGTTCAGTCTTTCTTCAGCAGTGCCGTAAGGACCGCGCACCCGCCTTCGTTCTCGATATCCAGTCCTGCGTCGAGCACCCCCGATTGCCAGCGCTCCGTGGTTTATTGCTCCCCCGAGCGTTTGCGCACCGGTTTCATCGATGCCGCAGCGGACCGCTGGGCAGGGGGTATCATCGTGGTCCTGATCGCGGTCTTGTTGGCGACCGTAAGCCGAATCGGCGCCGACGCGGTAATCGCGCGGCTCCGGAAAATTATGAGATGGACTGGCCAGATTCCGCCTGCCCGGCACAGCCGCGCATGCGTCACGGTGTGCGTGGCGCCGGTTCTGAACCGGAGGTAGCCGTCGGCGAGGGCCGGGGCAGGGACGCCGGAATTCCAATAATCAACAAACTGAAGGTATGTGAATTAGGGAATTAGGGTGGAGACGCGGGTCGGAATTGAACCGACGAATAAAGGTTTGCAGACCCGTCCGAAATCTGCTGGACTGCCACAGGGTTAACAAAATCTGCGGTTCCGGTCCACCCTTCGGTCCACTTCGTGATCGGTCTCCAATCATATTAATCTGGTCCCCTCCCTACTCGCGGCGGCTGCAAGTTCGCCGTCCAAGGTTGCGAGTGGTATCGCCTCCCTGAGCGCCAGTTCCAGGTACGAGGCATCGTAGACGGACAGGCGATGGGTCCGCGCTAGTCTGAGGACGGCGCCTTCCTCCGGCTCACGATCGATTCGGATCCGCAACCCTGCAAGATCGCGCAGGAAAACGCCCGTGTCCGACTCGGTGATCCTCTTGCGACGTTCGTTTACCACAAGGATGTTGCGGATCTCAAACCACCAGAGACTGGGGACCAACGCTTCGTCGGTCCTGATTCGGACGTATGCGGCATCCGCCCTGGGGTCTTGCTCATCCTGAAACGCCCAGCAAGCTGGAATCGATGTGTCGAGCACAAACGGCATCAGTACTTCCGTCCTTCCTCGCGTGCGGACCGGATTTCCTCAAGGGTGACCTTGCCGGTTCGCTTGCGAAGCTCGCGGATACTCGCTAGCGCTCTGTCGACTTCTTCTTGCCGTCGATCCACCTCCGGCACGATCCTGGCGATAGCGCGACCATGACGGGTAATAATAAGCGTTTCGCCCCGCTCCACATCATCGAGCAACTGGGGCAAATGGGCTTTGGCTTCCGAAGCTTGGATTTCACGCATTTTCAAATCCTGACTAGTCAATTTGACTAGTTTAATTTTAGCAGGTCGGCGCTGCCCGTTTCCCTTTCTTTGTTCGTTCCCACAACTCACCGTTCGCTATCACGTTCGCTGGATGTTCGCCAAAAAGAGGCAATTTCCGAAAACCGAAGCTGCTCGACACCGGCCTTGGACGAGGATCGATGTGTCGCTAAACTGCTTGCTTTCTGAATACTTTAGGGACGAAAAGGTTGGAGGCGCGGGTCGGAATTGAACCGACGAATAAAGGTTTTGCAGACCTTTGCCTTACCACTTGGCTACCGCGCCGAATTGCAGAAGAGGGGGAATTTGGAGGCGTGGATGGGACTCGAACCCATGAATGTCAGTTTTGCAGACTGATGCGTTACCAACTTCGCCACCACGCCGAATTACCATCGTATCAGAATTACGGCGTTCCCAAAAATTTCACCGCAGCGGTGCAACCGGGCATCGACCCAACGCCGCACCTCAGATTTGCCTCGCCAATATGCAGGTGCAGATCGGTCAACCGCGGCTGCGCCTGTGTACATCCAGGTGACTCGTGTCCCTGGGACTTATTCCTGGCGCAGCGCCACCGTGGGGTCCACGCGCGTGGCGCGCCGCGCCGGCACGTAGCACGCCGCCAGCGCGAAGACCGCGAGTATGGCAACCGCCACCAGGAAAGCCGCTGGATCCATCGGCCCTATCGCAAACAACATACCGCGCATCAGCCACGCTAAACCCGTCGCCGCCACCCCGCCGAACACCAACCCCGCGCCCATCATGCGAACCCCTTCGCCGAAGACCAGGCGCAACACCGCTCCCGGAGGAGCCCCCAACGCCATCCGCACGCCGATTTCCTGCGTACGCTGCGCCACCGCCTGCGACACTGTCCCATAGATGCCCACGCCCGCCAACAGCAGTGCGGCCACGGCGAATCCCGCCAGCAGCAGCATCACGAAACGCCTTTGCGTCGTGGACCGCTCGACCAGTTCACGCATGACAAATTCGTTATAGGTCGGAATCTCCGCGTCGATTGCGCGCACCGCGGCGCTCAAGCCGCTTTTCATCGAGGCAGCATCGCCACTCACTCGAACCGCCAGAATCGGCGCGCCCAACGGGTTTACCGCGTAGGGCCGGTAGACCTCCGCGCGCGGCTCGATATCCATGGCAAAGTGGCGCACATCTCCCACCACCCCTACCACCGTGATCCACGGCGCGCGCTCCGGCGTGGAACTCAGCTTGATGCGCTTGCCCACCGCACTCTCGCCTGGCCAATACTTGTGAGCCATGCTCTGATTCACCAGCACGACGGCCGCCGGGTTCGCATCGTCGTGA
The DNA here is from genome assembly GCA_039932635.1 of Candidatus Solibacter sp. Lineage (GTDB taxonomy): Bacteria > Acidobacteriota > Terriglobia > Bryobacterales > Bryobacteraceae > Solibacter. The sequence continues at coordinate 14,234 of JBDTPR010000025.1, read as the reverse complement.
TTGTCGAAGTAGCGGCCTGCGCGCAGCGGAATTCCCATGGTCGCGAAATAAGTCGGCGTGGCAACGCGATACTCCACGTCGAAGCCCGGCTGTCCCGGCGTACTCTTGCCCTCGATGAAGGCCAGGCTACCGAGATTCTTGCCCGTCATCGGCAGGCGGCTCACTGCGCCCACCTCAACTACTCCGGGTATTGCCCGCAGCCTCTCGTAGATAGTGCGATAGAGACCTGCGCGGATTGCCGGAGTGCGCGCCGACGCCGGCAGTTGCGTGGAGATCGTGATCACATTCTGCGCGTCGAAGCCCGGATTCACATCCAGCAGTGTGATGAAGCTGCGCACCAGCAGGCCCGCCCCCACCAACAACACCAGCGCCACCGCCACCTGGGTGGAGACCAGCGCCGCGCGTACGCGATGGTGTCCGCCCGCCAGTCCGCGGCCCGATTGCCGCATCGCCACGCCCAACTCCGTACGCACCGTCCGCCAGGCCAGCGGCAGTCCCGCGACCAGCGTGCACAGCAGCACTGTGGCGGAAGTAAACAGCAGCGCCCGCCCGTCCAGACGGATTGCCTGCGTCTGTACCAGCGCCGGCGGACCCACCGCAATCAGAAATCTCAACCCCGCCCACGCCAGCGGCAAGCCCACCAGACCACCCATCGCGGCCAGCACCAACCCTTCGGTCAGCAACTGCCGCAGCAGCCGGTACACCCCCGCCCCCAGCGCCATGCGCACGGCGATCTCGCGCTGCCGCGCCACCGCGCGCGCCAGTTGGAGATTGGCCACGTTGGCACACGCCATCAACAGCACGAATCCCACCGTACCCAGCAGGAGCAGCATGCTCATGCGCAGTTTGCCCGTCACCTGATCGCTCAGCGGGCGCACGTCCCACTCGAAGCCGCGGTCGAACTCCGGATGCTGCGCCGCAAGCCCAGCCGCCAGTCCACGCGCTTCTTCCCTGCCTCGCGACACGCTGACTCCGTCGCGCAGGCGCGCCACGACTTTCAGATAGCGGACCGACCGCACGGACCCCACCAATTGGTTCGCCGACATCGGGAACCACACCGCAATCTGCGTCGCGGATCCGGCCAGCGGCTCGCCTCCGTACCGGAAGTCCGCCGGCAGCACGCCGATCACGGTGAACGTCCCGCCATCCAGATTCAGACTCTGTCCGATCACATCTCGATTGCCTGCGAAGCGGCGCTGCCAGAATTCGTGCGAAAGCAGCACCACCGGCGAAGGCTTGGTCCCCTGATCCTCCGCGGGCGCGAAGACCCGCCCTAGCGCGGCATTCACACCGAGCATCGGGAAGAATTCCGCCGATACATACAACGCATCCAACTGCTCCGCGCGGCCCCTGCCGGTCAGCACGACGTTCCACACTGGCGAGAGCGCGGCCATCGCGGAGAACGATTTCGCTTGTGCGCGCATGTCAAAAAAATCGGGCGCGGAAGTCCAGGGGTCGATCTCAGGCTGCTGCGCCTTGCGCGTCTCGATGGCCACCAGACGCTCCGGCGCGGGATACGGCAGTCCGCGCAACACCAGCGCATCCACCATGGTGAAGATCGCTGTGTTGCCGCCGATTCCGAAGGCCAGCGTAAGCGTGGCAATGGCGCTGAACGCTGGATTGCGGGCGAAGAAGCGCAGCGCGAAGCGCAAATCGTGTTGCCATCCCGTGGTCAGACTGGGACGCGGTTCCACGACATCGATGCTACGCCCGAGCTTGTTCCAATCCCCCATTTGCGCGAGCGCCTTTCGCAGGGCGTCGGACTCTTTTGCGCCACCCAGGATTGCCTCCGCGTACGCCTGCTCCAGTTGCAGCGCCAGTTCCGCCACGATCTCGCTCTCGCGCTCGGGCCGCATATGCAGCGCGGGCAGGTGCTCGCGCACCAGTCGCTGAAAATCAGGCATGGCTGAACCCCGTGAGCTGATTCAGCGCGCGGACGAACACCCGCCAGCTCTTGCGTTGTTCCGCGAGGGATTTCTTTCCGGCGGGCGTCAGTTTGTAATAGCGCTTACGCCGTTCGCCGGCCTTCTCCACCCACTTGCCTTCCACCAGGCCCTTGCGCTCCAGGCGGTACAACATCGGATATAGCGAGGCCACGTGAAATTGCAGATGGCTCTCCGACTGCGATTCAATCAGCTTGGCCAGTTCATAGCCATGCCGCGCCCGGCCTTCCAACAACGCCAGCAGAATCATCTCCGCGCTGCCCTTTTGCATATCCGCGCTCGCCATAGCTATGGAGTATATATGTGGCGCTGCTATATATCAACATAGGGGACTCCACGCAGGGGTAAACTCGCGGGAAACAGTGGCCTATTTCTTAAACCAGTACAGCAGGATGCCGTACCCCACGCCCGCCGGATCCGCCGTATTCGCGGTCTGGAACGCCATAAATCGTCCATCGGTGGACATCACGGGATTGGACGCTTTGCCGTTTTCGAAATCGTGGAAGTGCGTCAGGCAAAAGATTCCGGCTTCCTGGCCTCCGCCTTCTTCAGATCGCCCAGCGCATCCTTACCAACCCACCGCGCGGCAGCCGAGTCCGAAGCCGCCAACCGCCGCGCCACGGCAGCCGACGCCTCCCGCAACTTCGCATTGCGTGTCGCCGTGCGCCGCAGCGCCCAACTCACGCCCTTCTTCACGAAATTGCGATCGTCTCCGGCCTCGCGCTCGATCCACGCGAGCCCTTCGAGAAACTGCGCATCGCTCGCCTTCTTATCGTGCCCCGCCAGGCTGGCAAGCATCGCGAAGCCCGCGCGCTTCTCGAATTCCGCCGTGCGACCGCACCACTCCTCCGTCTTCTGCCACGCAGCGACGCACTGGTCGAAGAGCTTAAAACACACCGTGTCGCAGATCCCCCAGTTGTCGAAGTCGCGGCACCAGCGCTCCATCTGCGCCGCCGTCACACGCTCGGGCTCATCCACCATGGAGGCCAGCATGCGCGCCTCGTAGCACCCGGTCTTCCACAGCGCGGCCGCCACTTCGTGACTCCGACCCAACCGCTTGGCCAGCGCCTGAATATTGGCCATCGATACACCGAGTGCGTTCTTCGCGTTGATTCCGAAGCGCGCAAGGTTCGCGACATCCTTGGGCGTGCTGTGCCCCTCCAGCCACTCCAACGCCTCGCGCACCTGCGCGTCCACTGCGGATTTCGCCGTCATTTCAGCGATGGTAGCAGTTTACCCAGTTCCCTTTGCGATCACAGGGGGAGACCGGGGGAGACCGTGCCACACTTCCCTTGGAACGCTGGGTCCGAGCCGTGGCAAACCCAGCCCTTACGTCCGAGACCACCGGGCCAGGAAGCTCTCGGCAGCAATTTCGTCGAGTTCCTTATCGCGCTCGGCCGTCCACTCCGCCAGCCGCCGTTCCTTCAGGCGCTCCAGCAAACGGCACCGCCGGCGAGCTTCCAGCATCAGCTTCTGCTGCTCGGCAAGCTTCTGCGTGGCGTCCAAACGATGCCGCGCCAGCGCGGCTTCCTCCGACTTCACCTTCAGCCGGTAAAACCCCAACGCTGCCAGGTCCCCGGACTGAATGGGATTCCACCGCCTCACCTCAACCTCCGCCTGCACCCCCGACGCCTCGACCTCCGCCTTACGCCGGTCGATGGCCGCCACCGCGGCGATATGCCGCTTGTGCTTCGCTTCTTCCATTTCGAGTTGCGTCCGCCGCAATTCCAGCGCCTTTTCAAGCGGGAATCGAAAGCTCTTCATCACTTACCCCCGCGCGCGGGCGCCATCTCCATGCGCGCCGCGAGTTGTTCCAGCCGGGCGAGTGTCTCCGGCAGCGGTGAGTTGGCCAGGTGATCCTGCCTCAGAAAATCCAACAGCTCGGGCCGGAGCTTGATACTGGCATCGAGTTGCGGATTCGAACCTGCCACGTACGCGCCCAGTTGGATCAGGTCCTCGGCATCGCGATACGCTGCAAGCGCACCGCGAATCTTCCGAGACGCCTCCTTCTGCGCCGGCGCGGCGATGGCGCTGGTCAAGCGGCTCACGGAGTGCAGAATGTCGATCGCAGGATAGTGCCCCTGGGCGCCGAGTTGCCGCGAGAGAATGAAGTGGCCGTCCAGAATCCCGCGCACCGCGTCGCAAATCGGTTCGTTAAAATCATCGCCCTCCACCAACACCGTGAAGAACCCCGTGATCGACCCCTTGGCGAAATTCCCCGCTCGCTCCAGCACCTTGGGCAGCAGATTGAACACCGACGGCGTGTAGCCCTTCTGCGAGGGAGGCTCCCCCGCGGCCAGCCCGATCTCGCGCTGCGCCATTGCCAGCCTCGTGACCGAATCCATCACCAGCAGCACATTCGCGCCTTGATCCCGGAAGTACTCGGCAATCGCCAGTGCGACGAAACACGCCCGTACGCGCAGCGGCGCCGGACGCTCGCTGGTCGCGCACACCACCACCGACCGCCTCCTCCCCGCCGGACCGAGTTCGTTCTCCAGGAACCCGCGCACCTCGCGATTGCGCTCCCCGATCATCGCGATCACCGTGACATCGGCCGAATTATGGCGCGACATCGAGCCCAGCAGCGTGCTCTTGCCCACCCCGCTGCCGCCGAAGATCCCGATGCGCTGACCCCGCCCGCAGGGCAGCAGGGCGTCGATGGCGCGTATGCCGGTAACCAGCGGCTGAGTGATGTGCTCACGGCTCAACGGGTTGGTGGCCTCGCCGTGCAAACTGTAGGTGTCGTGGACCTGAAGCGCGGGACCGTCGTCCATCGGCCGTCCGAAACCGTCGATCACCCGGCCCAGCAGACCGGGGCCCACCTCGACACGCGAATCTTCACTGCGCGCCGCCAGCGTATCGCCGAGTTGCAGCCCGTCGATCTCCTCCAGCGGCATCGAAAGCACCCGCCCGTTGCGGAAACCGATCACTTGGGTGCGAATCTTCCTCCCCGCAGCCGTGCGCACCTCGCAAAAGTCCCCGATCGCCACGCTCGGACCGCGCGATTCCACCAGCAAACCCACCACCTCGGTGACCTCTCCGGTCCACGACAGCGGTGTCATGCGCTTCACCTCCGCAATGTAGGGCGCCAGCGACAGCTTCACGTTTGCCTCCGCAAGCGGTCGGCCAGACCGCGTTCGATCTCCTGAAGTTGCGACTCCACCGACGCATCCAGATTGCCGCGCGTTGTCTCGAAGATCAACGCCCCGACTTCGCGGCCGGGATCCGCGATCACATCGACCTTCGCCCCGGCGTTATTCTGCCGCAAGCTTTCCGTCAGCAGCGCGGCGTGCGAGGGGTGGACTCTGACACGCGTGATTTCCTGCCCGCTGAGTTTTTCTAAGGCGCCTAGAATCAACCCGTGCAGCGCTTCCGGGTCAATCGCGATTTCGCGCCGCAACACGCGTCTGGCAATGGCGAGCGAAAGTTGCACCAGATCGGCCTCTGCCTCTGCCCGTAAGCGCCCCCGCAATCCGCCCATCTCCTCTACCGACCGGGCCAACCGGTCGATGGCCGGTTTAAGCTCCCCTGCGGCCCGCTGCCGTCCGGTGGCTTCGCCTTCCCGCAGTCCGGCCGCATGGGCCTCGCGCACACGTTGTTCGGCCTGTTGTTGCACCTCGGCGAGGCGGTCGCTTACGTCTGGCGGCGGGCCGGCATCTACCCCCGTACGCGCCGGTCCCGAGGCGTGCATCTGCCGCCAGATGACCGGGGACGCCGCCGAGTCTTCCGGCGACTGACGCACCTTAGAGGACACGGGCAACACCACCTGAGCGAGGCGTGCACAGATCGGGGATCTTCCTGCCTGCGGAAAGCAGCATCTCACCCTCTATCGGCGGAACCGCGCAACCACTTTAGGGCTCAACAAAACAAACGCTAATGAAGAAAGGAATCGCCGTGCCCGTGCGAGCGTACCACCCCGCTAAACTACGTCTCTGGTCACCTTCGGTTCGGTCAGCGGGATCGATTTGGTGAGTAGCACCGCGATCACGCTGCCGGTGGGTAAGCTCGCAGTGCGAGTCTTCACCGTCGATCTGAATGGCGACGGCAAGTCCGACATCATCGTCACCACGACCACTTCAGTCCGCGTGCCGACTTCAGTCGGTACGCCGGCCGCAAGGCCGGAGCCTTTCTTCCGAGCGATGCTCGGTTTGCGGCGCGCTATTTTCCGCGGGCCGCTACACCACGTACTGCTCACCGACAGCACCCTTGAGACTCAGCACACCTTCACTTTCCAACTGCCGGACTACGGCGATGATGCTCTGCTGGGCGGACTCGACTTCCTTGATTTTTACCGGACCCAGCGATTCCATATCTTCGCGCAGCATATCCGCGCCGCGCTGCGACATGCAGCTCAGAATGTGATTGCGAAGCTGCTCGCTGGTGCCTTTCAGCGCAATCGTCAGCATCTTGCGATCGGCTTTACCCAGGACTTCCTTGAGTCCCATGGGATCGATCAACAGCAGATCTTCGAACACGAACATCAGGTGGCGTATGGTTTCCGCCAGGTTGGTGTCCTGCTGATCGATGTGGTCGAGAATATCGCGGCTCGAGCCGGAATCAAGGCGATTGAGCATTTCCGCAACGGCGCGCACGCCGCCATATGATTCACGGCTGAACTCGCCCAGCGCCTTCAATTTCTGCCCAATGACGGCGGCGATTTTGAGGATGATATCCGGTGAGATCTGGTCGAGGCTGGCCATACGCTGCGAGATATCGGGGCGCATGGCGGCCGGTAGCGACGTGAGCAGCGCCGCAGCCTGGGAATAGTTGAGGTGGGACAACACCAGCGCGATGGTCTGCGGATGCTCGTTATGGATAAATTTAGCCAACTGTTGCGGGTCGGCTTTTTGAATTGCGTCGAAAGAGGCGGCGTCGGCGCCCAGCGCCTTGGTGAGACGGTCGAGAAGGCGTTTGGCCTGGTCCGGCTCGAAAGCGCGCAGCAGCAGTTTGCGCGCATAGTCGATACCACCGCGCGCCACGTAGTCGCCGGCAGTGGCGATGTTGTGAAATTCCTCGAGCACGTATTCGGCCTGCTCGGCGGAAATCGAGGTCAGCCTGGCGACCTCACGACTGACCTTCTGGACTTCGTCCTCGTTGAGTTGCTGGAGCAGTTCCGCGCTCGAGCTTTCGCCCAGGGCAACCAGCAAGATGGCAGCCTTGCGCAGGCTTGGCAGCGTCTCCGCGTCGTTGTGAGTAGCGTTCAGAATCATAAGCAACGTTCTCTGTTACCGATACTTGCCGTTCCGCGAATCACCAGCCACCGCGAATCGTCAGCCTTCGCGGATCACTAACTCTCGTCATCGCGGATCCAGCCGCGCAGGATCTGGGTGGAGATTTCTGGCTCCTTGGCGATCTTCTCGCGCAGGTGTTTTGCGAAGACTTCGGCCTTCTTGGTGATCACCGGCGCCAGCTTGAGCGAACTCAGTGCCTGGGCATCCATCTTGGCCTGTAGCGCATCGCGCTCGGCGAGTTGCGATTCGATCTGATTCTCCACTTGTCCGGGCACAGCCACCGCGTTGGAAACCTCGTTCGTCGCCGCGGAGGGCAGCGTCGCCGGTGCACTCGCCGAAGTCCGCGGATTCGCCTTGCTGCGTTTCCGCCTCAGGAAGAAGAATACGGCCGCCAATAACACCACCGCGCCGAGCGCGCCACCGCCGATCATCAACGTCTTTTTGTCCAACGCCACCGGGAACGTCAGTAATCCTGTCGGGGCGGGTGTTTTGCCGGGAGTGGCCGTCGCGGGCAAGCCTGGAGGTTCAAGCAGCAGGGTGGTCTCGAAGGGCAGGGTCTCGATGACCAGTTGATCCCCACGCTCCGGCGAGAACCCCGTGATACCGGCCACCAGATCGCGGATTACCTTCAGCTTTTCCGGCGCGGGCGGCACCAGCACGCGCTTGTACGCGTTGTTGTCCTTCTCCCAGGTCACTTCCTGATCGACCAGCACGGAAAGCGACATCCGCCGCAGCACACCGGAGGGTAGATGCGTCTTCTTGACGGTGCGGCTGGATTGATAGGAGACATTCTCGGTGGTGCGGGTCGCCTTGTTGTTGCCCCCATTGGGCCGTGAAGTGGGCCGCGGCAGGGTCGAGGCGGTGCCCGGCACTCCGTTGGCGGTCGCAGCTCCGGTGCTGTCCTCGGTGCGCTGCGAAGTGACCATTACGCTGCGCGCAGGGTCGAAGATCTCTTCACTCAATTCACCGCCCGTGAAATCGCAATCCACCGAAACCCCCGCCTTAAAACGCTCCGGACCCAGCAGCGGACTCAACGTCGCCGAGATCTTGGCCAACAGATCGGCCTCGATCTGGTGGCGATAGTCCAAGGCGGCGGCGGAAGGCGCGGTACCATCCAGCGGAGCGGGGGGCTTGGGACGGCTGAGCAGATTGCCGTTCATATCCAGCAGGGAAACGGCGTCCGGCGACAGGCCCTCCACGGCGCTGGCGACCAGGTGGTTGATGGCCGCGACGTTCTGCTGCCCTAATTTGGCGCCCGGCTTGAGACGGACCAGCACGCTCGCCTTGGCGGGCTGTTGGGCCTCCAGAAACACCGAGTCCTTGGGGAAGGTGAGATGTACGCGCGCCGTTTCGATTTCGCTGAGCGCCATCACGGTGCGCTCCAGCTCACCCTCCAGGGCACGACGGTAATTCACATGTTCAGTGAATTCGGTGGCGCCGAGATTCACCTTGTCGAATAGTTCAAAACCGATCCTGCCGGACTTCGGCAGACCGATGGAAGCCATGGTAAGCCGCAGGTCCGCCAGGCGGGAGGAGGGCACCAAGACCGAGCCGCCCCCTTCGGGCAGACGGTATTCGGCTCCCGCTTCCTTGAGTTTCTGCACGATCCCGGCCGCGTCTTCCGCGGAAAGGCCGGTGAACAGAGGGCGGAAGTCGGCCTCCTTCTGCCAATGCACCAGCGAGTACAGCCCGCCACCCACCGCGATGGCCACGATTAGGATGGTGATGCGCTGCCGCGTGCTGAGGTTCGCCAGAATCTTGCTCATGACTCAATGAGGCCGTCCTGCGCTCGCGTCTGGTGCGCGCAGGTAGGCTCATACACTAGATCGGCAGAACGGCCCAAAAACGTGAGGGCACTACACCTGCATTCTCATGATTTCCTGATACGCATTCACAACTTTATTGCGCGCCTGCAGGAAAAGGTCGAAGGAAAGCTCCGCCTGCTGGGTGGCCAGGATCGTGGTGTGGAGTTCCTCGCCCTCACCCGCCAGGAATCGCTCGACCGACGCCGAGGCGTTCTGCCCGATCGATTCCACCTTCTGTATGGCGTTGGTCAGCACGTCCTGGAACGCGCCGGGGGCTCCCGATTGTGTCGCGGGGCGTATCGCCTCCGGCAGTGCAGCCGGCGAGATCCCCGAAATATTCATCGACATGATTTAGCTCCATTCACTCCACATCGCGGCCGCCGCACCCTGACGGTGAAGGTCCCCAAACTCCGTAACAACCGTGCAGCACAACTCATCGCGCCAGATCGATGGACCGCTGGATCATGTCCTTAATCGCCGCGATTGCGGATATATTCGCGCCATAGCTTCGCGACGCACCCATCAGGTCGACCATGTCTTCGGCGGCATTCATTTTGGGGAAGGCCACATAGCCGTCTTTATCGGCATCGGGATGGCCGGGCAGGTAGCGTCGTTCGGGTGCGCTGTTATCCGTAACCACATCGGACACCTTGACGCCGCCCGCGCCCTGCAATTCGCTGCTGAAGATCGACGCAAACGGGGACTCCACCGGAGACGACTCGAATACTGCGTCCTTGCGCCGGTAAGGACCACCCTCAGGCGTGCGCGTGGTCTCCGCGTTGGCCAGGTTCTCCACCAGCAATTCGGCACGCGCGCGCTGCGCCGACATGCCCGATGCTCCCACCGAAAGTGCCGAAAAGAGGCTCATCCTTTACCTTCCTGTATGGCCGAACGCACCTGCCTGATCTGGGACTTCATTAATTGCGAAGCCAGTTGGAAGCGCAGTGCATTCTCGGAGAGCAGGCGAGCTTCGCGGTCGAGACTGACATTGTTGCCATCGTTCTTCACCGCCAGCCCACCCACGTCCTGCACGCGCGGCGCGCCGCCGCCGGCATTGCGGAACTCGGACTGAAAATCGATATCCTGCGTTTGGTAGCCGGGAGTGTCGGCATTGGCTATGTTGGACGCTACCAGCTTCTGGCGCGCGCTCAGCACGTCCATGTACCGTTCCAGTTGTCCAGTCACACGTTGCAGCATGGCACTTCACCATACGCAGTTCAGGGGCCAACGCTAAGTTACATGAAATCAATCGGCACAACAGTGCGACGCGACAAGCGCGTGGCAGCGCGGCAAGAAATTGACGCGCTACCCGACCACGACCCCGGTCCAACGCGTCAGCACTGCCCCGAGTTCCTTGAGCGTTACCGGCTTACTGAGATAGTCGTCCATCCCCGCGGCCAGGCAGGCCTCGCGGTCCGAGGCGTAGGCGTTGGCCGTAAGCGCAACCACCGGAGTGCGTCGCATTCCGGTCTCGCGCCGCCGCAACTCCCGCGTGGCCTCGTAGCCATCCATACCGGGCATGTGGCAATCCATCAGCACCACGGCGTATTCGGTTTGTTCCAGCGCCGCCAGTGCCGACTCCCCGTTATTCACCACATCGCTCTCAAACCCGAACTGCTTCACCTGCAAACGTGTCACCCGCTGATTCACCGGGTTATCCTCGGCGATCAGCACCCGCCCCCGGGGCCCCGCGGCGGGTCTCGAAACGGCCGCGGCGGTTGGCGCCGGTACGGTGCCTGCCGCGTCCCCCTCGATCAGGCGTACGAGGCACTCCTGGAGAGCGCGGCGCTTTACCGGTTTGGAGAGCCGGGCAGCTATCGACGCGCTCTGCGGCAGCGTTCCGGTGGCAGTGAGCATCGCCACCTTGAGCTGCTTGAGACTGCGGTCACGCGCGATTTCGGCGGCTAGGGCAAGCCCATCCATGCCGGGCATGTGGAGATCGACCAGAGCCAGCTGAAACGGCGACCCGCCGGCCGCACACTGCTGCAATCTCACCAGCGCCTCCGCTCCAGAAGCGGCAGATTCTACCTGCATGCCCCACGCTCGCGCATAGTCGCCGAGCACGCTGCGGCTCGTCTGGTTATCATCCACGATCAGCAAGCGCACACCGACCAGCCCGGCATCGGCAGCCGCCGGCCCAAGGGCCGCCCCTTTCTCCAGGCTGACGGTAAACCAGAAGGTAGAACCTTTGCCCTCTTCACTCTCGAAGCCGATCTCGCCGTGCATCTGCTCGACGATGCGGCGCGCAATCGCCAGGCCAAGCCCGGTGCCTCCATAATTGCGCGTGGTACTGCTATCCGCCTGGGTAAAAGCGTCGAACAGATGCGGTTGTGCGGCGCGAGGTATCCCGATACCGGTATCGGTCACCGTGACCCGCAGGGACGCGCGACTTGCGGTCTGACCTTCGCAGACCACGCGCACTCCAACCTCGCCCTGAGCCGTGAATTTGGACGCGTTGCCAATCAGATTGAGCAGTACCTGCCTCATGCGGGCGGCATCGCCGATGACTTGGCCCAGCAGGTCCGGCGCCTGATAACAAGTTAATTCCACGCCCTGGGACGCCATGCCCGGCGCCAGAAGATCGAGCGCCGCCTCCACCACCTCGGCGAGATCGAAGGGCACGTGCTCGATCTCCAGTTTATCGGCTTCGATTTTGGAAAGATCCAGAATGTCGTTGATGATCGCCAGCAGGTGTTCTCCCGACTGGCTGACATGCAGCGCCAGAGTACGCTGGTCCTCGGTCAGCCCGGTCGCCAGCAGCAGTTCCGTCATGCCGAGCACCCCGTTCATGGGCGTGCGGATCTCGTGGCTCATGTTGGCGAGAAACTGGCTCTTGAGGTGTGTGGCCGCTTCCGCCGCATCCAGGGCCACCAGCAGCGCTTGATTCTTTTCCGCCAGCGTGGCCGCAAAGGCGTCCAGCCGTGCCTCCGCCTCCTTGCGCCCCGAGAGGTCCACCATGAAGGTACGCAGTCCCTGCAACCCGCCTGACTCATCCAGAATAGGGCTCTCGTGGACCTCCATGGGGAGCAGGCGGCCGTCGCTGGCCCGATAGTCGCGCTCGAACACATCGAGCGCCTTCAGACCCGCCAGTTTGGCCTTCACCGACTCCCGCGAGAGTTCGCGTAGTTCGGGCGCCACGAACTCCGACGCGTGGCGGCCCAGGACCAGCCGTTCGGGCAACCCCAGAAGCTCGCAGCCGGCGCGGTTCACGCGCCGCACGATGCCTTCGCTGTCGATTTCGTGGATCGCCACCGGAGCTTCCTCGAACAGCGTGCGGTATCGCTCCTCGTTATGCGCTACCAGCTCGGCGGCACGCTGCTGCAGGGTGATGTCGATTGCAGTGCCGCCGATTCTTGCCTCGCCGGTCTCTTCTCCTAAACGGAACTTCAAAACCAGCCAGTGTCGTACCTCCCCGTCGGGCCCGCGAAGGGTCTGCACGTATTGCATGTTCCTGCCGGTGGCCAGTACCTCGCGGTCGGAAACGCGCATGCGCTCCGCGTCGTAATCGGGCCAGAGTTCGTCGTCCGTCTTGCCCAGCAGCCTGTCCGCCGGACCTCCAAAAATGTCAACGAACGCCGGATTGACGTAGCAGTGACGTCCGTCGGCATCTTTAATGAAGCCGACCGCCGGACTGTGCGCCATGAAAGCTTCAAAACGCCGCTCCGCTTGCCGGGCGTGCGCCCATGCAGCCTTGGCCTCGCGCCGCATGCGCAGTGAGCGGCGCAGATACCACGCATTGAGCAGGCCGAAGCCGACGGCGGTCACTCCCAGCAACAGCCACAGGTAGCGGCGATGGCGCTCTTCCTGCCGGGTCTGTACATAGCGTTGCTGCGGAATCACAAACCAGCGGTTGCCGATCTCCGTCAGCGTGCCGTCCAGCGCCAGTTGCTCGATCACAGCGTAGAGCAGATCGGCGGTATCGCTCACCTTGCGCGTGGAAACAGTCGCCATCGGGAGCAGGGTTTCGGGTACGGGTACAATCTGCAGTTTGAGCCCGTCGCAAGCTCCCGGCAGGTCGAGCAGTTCCTGGTAGATCAGCCGGCCATCCAGCAGCGCACCCCCCACCGCCCCGGAACACACGTCGGCGATCATCTTCCGCGTGCCCCCCGTCGGCACGAGTTTGGCCCCGGGCAGACGTCTCGTCGCCAGGGAAATGCCGAAATTCAAATCGCGGATGGCGATGCTCTTGCCGGCGGTATCGGCGGAATCGCGCAGTGGACGATCGCTGCGCGACACCAGGCTCTGCGAAGATTCCCACCACGGCAGACTGAGATAGAGATCGCGCTCACGTTCGGTTGTCACCGTGAGCAGCGGGAACAAATCGATTTGTCCGGCCCGGAGCGCCTGCTCGGCGTCGTCCACTTTGATCCACTGCAGCGGAATGCCGGCGCGCGCCGCCGCCTGCTGGACAATCTGCACCGCCATGCCGGTAGGCTTCCCGTCCTGGTCCGAGGTTACATAAGGATAGAACTCGGAATACCCGGCACGCAGAATCACGGGCGTCTGCGCGCAGGACACCAGGCTCAGGAGCGCGGCGATGAGAAAAATCGCAGCTCCGCATTTCTGCCTGCGCAGGCGGGAACGGGTCGCGATCGCCAGAATTTCGGCCACCTGGATATTATCGTCCTAAATAGAAAAAACCTGACTCCCGGGCAATGGTACTAAGAGTTACAGGATGCCAACGAAACCGCGGCTTCGCGCACCCGTGGCAACGCGGGCCAAGTACCGCTTGGCCTATTCCGCCTTCCTCTGCGCCCGCGGGGAGGCCGGTACGCACCCCATCTTCAGCCCCCACCTCGTAGACGAGGACCACGCCATCGTCCAGTCCTAAAACCGCAATTTCCTCCTCGGCCGCGGCTTCCACGAGCTCTACGCCGACGCCCCCTCCTTCGTCGCCGCCATCCGCTATCAGTCCCAGGCCGAACGCCTCTACCGCCGCGCCGTTGCAGATCTAAACCGCCTCCGCAGCCTCCGCGAAGAATTCGGAAACGAACCCGATTTCGGACCGCAACCCGAAGCAGCGCCTCAACTTACCCTCGTCAAAAACGAACCCGTTAACCCCCATCCCCCAGAGCACTACGGGCCCGACGCCGAACGCCGCGCCCAATCCCCCGACCTCTGCGCCTTCCCCGACCCGACCTTCCCCCTCAGCCCGATCCTTACTAACGTTGTAAACTTTATAGGCAGTGATTGTGACGCTTGTCTCAAATTCGCACACCGGAAACCGTGACGTTTCCGCCACAACGTCGTCCAAC
>JBDTPR010000024.1:0-22342 GCA_039932635.1 Candidatus Solibacter sp. | reverse complement strand
AAGCTGAATGGCGTAGTGATCACTTCACCGCTGTTGATGCGCAGCGCCTCGAGGGCCACCAGGATGGCGATGGTTCCGTTGCAGAAAAGGCTAAGCTGCTCGACACCGAGAAACGCGCGCAGTTTGGCTTCCAGGGTTTCGTGCAAGGGCCCCTGATTGGTGAGCCATTTGCGCTCCCAGATGCCTTCCAGCATTTGCGTGTACTGCCCGAGGTCGGGCATGGTTGGCCGGGTTACGTAGACGACATCGGCTAGCTTCCGCCGCTGGATCAGGTCTATGACGTCTGCGCGATCCAAACTGAAATTTGAACTCTCCGGCATGTTTTATAAGGGTCCCTTGAATGGTGATCGTTTGCCGATCGGCGCGGCTGGATTGCCAAATACCCTAACATAAGGCTCCACATTCCGCACTACCACGCTGCCTGCCCCCACATGGGACCAGGCCCCAACCTTCACTCTGGGGATCAGGCAGGCCTGGCTGCCGATGAACGCGCCTTCCCCCACCTCTGCTCTTCCGTTGACAGCCACGTGGCTGCTGATCTGGCACCAGTCTCCAACCACGCAGTCGTGCCCCAGATTGGAGAGCGCCCCAACCGATACATGGTCTCCCACTCTCGCATCGGCGGTTACCGACGCAAAGGGTCCCAACACGATTCCAGTTCCAAGCCGCGCCGTCTTCCCGATGTTGGCGGTGCGATGGATCACGTTGACGAACCGGCCGCCCTTCTCGATGATCGGCACGCAGTAGCGAGGCTTGTCCATAGGCTCGCCGATCGCGCTGACGAAGACGTCGTCCTCTTCGATGGAATAGCTCTCCACATCGCCCAGTATTTTGGCGCCGTAATCGAAACCGTCGAGTTCGTTCCGCCGCCCGTCCAAAAATCCTTTGATGCGGAAGGGCGCACCGGCATCAATGGTCTCCGCGGCCCAAAGGTAGACCTCCCGGCCAAAACTCCCGGCGCTGATGATGACAAGGTTCTTGATGCGTGTCGAGTCTCCGCTCTTTTCCGCGCCGCGAATGATGGCGGAGGTGAGTTGAGTTTCCGAGGCGAGCGTCCTGACTCGCGGGACGTCCATCACAGGCGCAGCTTTCGCGCGGGTTCTCCGGGCTCCGCTAACGGACTCGTCCCGGATGATCCGGGCCAGGTTTTCTGGTGTGGGTGCTTCGAGGAATTCTTCGTTCGGGATTTCCACGCCGTGGCGCTGATGCACCCGCTGCAGCAAAACCGCCGTAAGCAGCGAGTCTCCACCGGCGCCGAGGAAATCCGAGTCCAAGTCGATCTTATCCAGTAGCAGTAATTCCCGAAACAGGTCTGCGATCTGCTGCTCCAGGCTTCCGGATGCAGACGTGCCTTGTCCCCGAATTGGCTCTGTTCCGGTAAAAGGATTGGGCAGCGCGTTGCGATCGACCTTACCTGTCGGCAGACTGGGGAAGGAATTCAGGAGCACGTAGTGACGCGGCACCATGTATTCCGGCAACCTCGACGCCAGTGTTTGTTCGACTAACGCCTGATCGAATTGGGCGTGGTCCCCGAGGATGACGTAGCCGACCAGGCGGTCCTGGCTAAGCCGGTCCTTGACCACCCAGGCGGCGCAGTCGCTCACGCCAGGGACTGTGGCCAGCACGAGTTCGACTTCTGCTAACTCGATGCGATAGCCGCGGATCTTTACCTGGAAATCCTTGCGCCCGAGGTGAATCAGGCATCCATCGGGATCAAGCCTGCCAAGATCGCCTGTCAAATACACCGGCACGCCATCGTTGTCGAGCGAGACAAACTTGGCCTGCGTCAAGGTGTCGTCATTCCAGTAACCGGAGCACGTGTAGCTGCTCTTCACGCCGATTTCACCGGGGGAGCCCGCAGGCATGCGGCGACGTTCGTCGTCGAGAATCACGGCCTCGCGATGCGTCGAGGCCGGATATCCGCCCGGCACCACGGCGCCTTCAAACGAAGTGCGATGGTCAATGGGGTAGAGGCAGTAATTGTGAGTTTCGGTCGTGCCCACCTGGTTCACCAGGTAAGAGCCAACCGGAAAGTGCTGCCGGAACAATTCGACTTCACGAATCGTGAGGGACTCGCTCGCCATGACGACGAGGCGAATGTTGGGGAATACAAAAGCTTCGGGGACGGTCCGCAGGAATTGCCGGAAGGCGCTGGGAATCCACTGAAGAGTGGTTACTTTCTCGCTCACCAACCAATCTGCCAGTCCGGTAAACCCTCTTGTTTTCGCGTCCCAGGGATACGCAGCTGCGCCATTCGCGAGGCTACAGTAGATGTCGACCACCGACGCCGCGAAACTGGCGGAATGCAGCCAGGTTACCCGGTCGCCGGGAGCGAAGAAGAGGCAATTGGTCATGGCTCTCGTGCCGCTCAACAGGGTACGGTGCGGGAAGGCCATCCCTTTGGGCCGCCCCGTGCTGCCGGAAGTATAGAGGATGTACGCGCGCTCTAACGGGTCACAGGGCAATGCCGGATTTTGCGCATCGGACTGTCGCTTGATGCCGGTGGTGTTGATGATCCGAACGTCCTTTCCAGCCAGCTCCCCGGCGAGGCCCATATGTTTCTCGTCGGTCAGCAGGACCGTGGGCTGAGCGTCTTCCAGCATGTCTCGCAAGCGCTGTTTGGGGAAGCCCGGGTCCAGAGGGACATAGGCCTTGCGTGCCTTTAGCGACGCGAGGATGCTGACGATGAGCTCGGGCGTGTTGGGCTGCAGGATAGCGGCCTGGGCCAGCTCTGTGCCAGCCACCGAGAGAATTTCCGCCGCCACCGAATTCGCCGCCGCATTCATTTCGGCATACGTGTATCGGGCGTCCTTGGCGACCAGGGCGTCCCGGCCCGGATAAAGGCGGACCTGTTCTTCGATACGCTGATGGATTCCCTGTAGGACGGATTCCTCTAGGAATTCGCGAAAGTCCGCGGCTGGTACGGCGCCTAACACCGCGGATAACGATGGATTCGTCATATCTTGAGGACGATCAGTCCACTCGGTAAGGCTGGCATTTCCAGTAATCGACAAAGCCTCGTTTGAAGATATAAGTCAAACCGCCGGGCCTGCTATTGGCGCGAATCACAGTGGCTTCCACTTCCTGCGGATCGCTCTTAAACCACAGCCAAAGTTGCGAATCCACGTGGTACACGCAAGATGTATAGCCCCATTGCTGGAACAGTAGCTCCATGCTTCTGTTTGTGTGACAGGCGCAATGAACGGGATTCAGGTAAAACCATGTGGGATCGGCGGGTACGTGTTCGCAGACCAGGGTGTGAAGTCCAAGCACCCCGTCCTTTGCCACAAGATCATTCACGAGGTCGAATTGTTCCCTTCGAATGAGGTGTTCAAAAACCGCAGTGGTGATCACGAAGTTGAAGGCGCCGGGGTCCAGGGCTTCATCCTCCACATAACCCTCCGAATGACCTACATCTATGTATCGCTCGTACTTAAGTAGTTTCAAGTCATATCGTGATCGGAGCAAGTCGGAGAGCTTACCATCACCACAGGCGTAGTCGAGCCAGAGGTCATTTTTACTCAGAAGGCCAACCTCTTCGGCATCGGCCAGCATGTGGGCTTGCTTCTGCAGGCGGGCATGCCATTTCGGGTCGCGAGGATCGTGGTCGGTGCCCTGGTAGGACGCATGAATGTCGTGGTTGAGCGTTTCCCAATCCGAAGGGGACATTTCGGTGTGTGTCTTAGAAACCACGAACCCGCAATCGTTGCAGCGCCAATAGTCTGCGGTGTCTAGGCAGCGCACTTTGAATTCCTTCGAAATGAAGAAACTCATGGGTGCTCCGCAAATCAGGCATTTCATTGTTCGACGTGGTTCCTTTCGCAAGGGGATTCATGGCGGTATTCAGCCTCCCCATGAACCTGTTTCACCACTTTGGGGGTCCCGACTCCATCCAAGTATACACAGGCAGTGGATACCACTCTAGTTAACCCCGTACGGTTCTTGACGTCACGGCAGATGAGCGGAATTGCGCATAATTCAATACTGCGGGTAGGGCTACAGCCATGTGTTATCCTATCGAATCCTGGCCGCAACTCTGCCTGCGGCGTCGAGGCGGACATCGCTTCGGGCATATTTTACGTGCGCGGAGTTTAGCGTTCCATGACGACAAGCACTACGCCGGGAGGGCTCCGACCGGACATCGACTTTTCTGTCTGCATCACCTGCTACCGTGAAGAGAAGAGCATCGATGAGTTCTATCGCCGGTTGTCCGGCACGCTGGAAAGTCTGCATCGCCCCTACGAAATCATCTTCGTAAACGACGGCAGCCGCGACGGCACCTGGGAAAAGCTGAAGGCCATCTTCGCGAGAGATACCCGGGTTCACGCAATCATCGACCTGTTTAAGAATTCGGGACAGCAGGCGGCAGCTACGGCCGCGGCGAGTGAAATGCGCGGCAAGGCGCTGGTCCTCATCGACAGCGATCTGCAACTGGCGCCGGAAGACTTGCCGCGTCTGGTCGCGGAGTATGACCGGGGGTTCGACCTGGTAACTGGTTATCGCGAGAACCGCAAGGATTCGCTATTTCGCATCGTGCCCTCCAAACTCGCGAACGTGATCATGCGGCGGGCCTCGCACAGTAAGGTGCGCGACTTTGGCTGCACCTTCAAGATTTTCAACGGTACGCTGGTGCGCGCATTTAACTGCGGACCGCACAATTTGCTGAATGGCGTTGAGATAATCGCGAGGATCGACCGGATCGCCGAAGTCCCCGTGACGCACTATCCACGGCGCTACGGCAAGTCGGGTTGGACGTTTTCCAGACTCATGAAGTACAACATGGACAACATCGTGATCCTCTCGGAGCGCCCGTTTCAGGGGGTGGCGCTGCTTTGCCTTGGGGTCACCGTGCTGGTGATTATCAGGGTTCTGTTGAACCGTGTGTTCCCCTTCCAGATCCTACACGATGTTTCCACCGGGCTGCTGTTGAACGCGATAGTGATGGCTATGTTAGTGAATGTCGCGCTTTTAGCCCTGATTGGCGAGTTTGCGATCCGGTCTTTCTTCCGGCAAAAAGGGCTGCCCCTCTATATCGTGCGCGAAACAATCTTGCGCTGAGTGCTTTCACACTTGCGATGCTGCCCGGCTTTGGTGCCAGTCCCGCGCCTTGCGGATGCCCTCTTCCAGGGGGATCCAGGGGTGCAGGCCAAGTCCCGCGGCCCGCTCCGTCGCAGGCACGTAGCGCAAAGGCGGCTCCCCGGGTACAGGTTGGCGCGCCGTGAGGATTTCCGTTTCCGGTGCGATTTCGCGCACGACGGTACGGGCCAAATCGGCAATCGAGATTGCGTGTGGCGAACCCACGTTGTAAGCCGTGCCGCCCTCGCCGCGCAGCAGCAGCGTCCACACCCAGATGGCGAGGTCGGCCGCATAGAGGTACGAACGGAACGGCGTGCCGTCGCCTCCGATACGGATGGGGCCTCCGGCCATGGCGTCGCGGATGAAGTTGCCCACGGCGAAGTTGGCATCGAGCGGCAGCAGGGGGCCGACAAACGCGAACAGGCGCGCCATCACGGCATCGAAGCCGTAGACCTGTGAATAGGTGGAGCAAAGGAATTCGGAGACGCGCTTGGCATGGCCATAGGCGGCGCCGGGATCGACAGTCAGAGGCGCGCCGGCGTAATCTTCCGGGGTGTTGGCGAGGGTGGGAGGCTGCTTACCGTAGACCGCGCCGGAGCTGGTGAAGAGGAAGCGGCGGGTACCGCGCGTGGCAGCCAGTTCGAGGACGCGGCGAGTTGCGGCCACATCGCGATCGAGGGTGGAGGCGGGATGTTCCCGGTCCGGCGGAAAGTAGCGTTCGGTAGCGGCGTGCAGCACCAGTGGGAAAGACCCTTCGGGGTAGGGAAACGTTGCGCCGTCACCCGGCCACAGAGTCACGGCGGCGTCCTCCGCGAGGTGCGGTGCGCGGCGGCGGAAGGCGTCCGGACCGCGCGTCAGCAGCACCGCCGAAATGCCGAGCGACAGTCGGCGATTGGCCCAGAGCAGGCTCTCGGTCAGCCAGGTGCCGACGAAGCCGGTGCCGCCGGTCAGGAAAATACGCTCACCGCGCAGAGCGGGCCAGAGCGCTTCGGTGTGCGCCAGCACATGCTCCAGATCGCGTGCGAGCAGGTTGTCCATGAGCGCACTCTCAGAGCGCGAATTGGGCAGCACGGGGGAGGGCGTGGAAGCTGTCCAGAACGTATTCCAGCATGGCAGGCGTGATGCCGGGGAAGACGCCGATCCAGAACACCTGATGCATGATGAAATCGGTATTGATGAGCGGCGCCGCAACGCGGTGCGCCACGTTCTGATAGGCGGGCTGCCGCACCAGGTTGCCGCCGAACAGCAGGCGAGTGGCAATATTGCGTTTTTCCAATTCGTGGATCACGCGATTGCGCGTGAACGGGGCGCCGGCGCGCACCGCGATCGGGAAACCGAACCAGCTCGGCTGTGCGCCTTCGGTGGCCTCAGGCAAGATGAAGAACTCTTCCAGATCGCGCAGCCCTTCAAGCAAGGCGTGAAAATTGCGGCTGCGTGTTTCGATGAAGCCGTCCAGTTTTCCAAGCTGCGCCACGCCGACGGCAGCCTGCATATCGGTGAGCTTGAGATTGTAACCGATATGCGAGTAGGTGTACTTATGATCGTAGCCGCAGGGCAGCTCGCCCAACTGCCAGTCGAAGCGCTTGCCGCAGGTGTTGTCCTTGCCGGGGGCGCACCAGCAATCGCGGCCCCAGTCGCGGAAAGATTCCACCAGGGTGCGGAGCAGGGGCTTATCCGTCAGGACACTGCCGCCTTCGCCCATGGTGATGTGGTGCGCGGGGAAGAAGCTGGTGGTGGCGAGATCGCCGAACGTGCCCACTTTACGCCCGCGATAGGTGGCGCCGACAGCGTCGCAGCTATCCTCAAGCAGCCAGAGTCCGTGGCGTTCCGCAAACGCCTTCACGGCGTCCAGGTCAAACGGATTTCCCAGTGTATGGGCGAAGAAGAGGGCGCGGGTGCGCGGCGACAATGCCTGCTCGAGCTGGCTGACGTCCACGTTGTAGGTGGGCAGCGTGACGTCGATGAATACGGGTACCAGATTGTTCTGGATGATGGGGTTGACGGTGGTAGGGAAACCGGCGGCCACGGTGATCACTTCGTCGCCGGGGCGCAACTGGCGGTCGCCAAGGCGGGGTGAAGTCAGCGCGGAAACGGCCACCAGGTTGGCCGAAGATCCGGAGTTGACGAGCACGCATTCCCGGATGCCGAACCAGCGTGCGAATTCCTTCTCGAACTGTTCGGCAAAGCGGCCGGTGGTGAGCCAGAAATCGAGGGCGGACGCCACCAGCAGGCGCATTTCGGCGTCGTCGAAGACCTTGCCGGAGATGGGCACGGGCGATTCGCCCGCGACAAAGTCCCTGGCCGGAAACGCTTCCGCGCAATACTCGCCGACCAGGTCCAGAATCTGGCGGCGCAATTCTTCTTTACGCTGCGTCACGCAGGCACTCCGGGCGCCAGGCGCGCCTTTGTCTGGTCCCCTCGCCGGGCGGATAGGGCACGATCGTGCCAGAACGCGCTCACGCCCAGGCCTTCCAGGGGGCCGCATTGCGGCTCCATAATTCGTTGAGGTATTGGTATTCGCGGAAGGTGTCCATGGCGTAAAAGAAGCCGTCGTGGCGGTAGGCCATCAATTGGCCGTCGTTGGCCAGGCGTTCCAGGGGCTCGCGCTCGAAGATGCACTCGTCTCCGCCAAGGTAGTCGAAGACTCGGCGGTTGAACACGAAATAGCCGGCGTTCATGAGGCCATCGGTTTTTGGCTTTTCCACGAAATTGGTGATGCGATGATCTTCCGAGGCTTCCACCAGGCCGAAGCGGGAGATGGGAGGAACGGCCGTCATGGTGGCGATGCGCCCGTGGGCTTTGTGAAACTCGACCACCTCGTCGATCCGGACGTCGATCAAGCCGTCGCCGTAGGTCATCATGAAAGTGTCGTCATCGATGTAGCGGCGAACCTTGTTGAGGCGGCCGCCGGTCATGCAATCCAGGCCGGTATCGGCCAGCGTGACGGCGAATTCCTGCTCGGCATGCGACCCATGATATTGAATGTGCGATTTATCCCCCAGGCGGATAGAAAAATCGTTGTTCATGGCCTCGTAGTTCAGGAAGTATTCTTTGATCGAATTGCCGCGATAGCCCAGGCAAAGCACGAAATCGCGATACCCATAGTGGGCATAGGTTTTCATAATGTGCCACAGGATGGGGCGTCCGCCCACATCCACCATTGGTTTGGGGCGAAACTCCGTCTCTTCGCGCAGGCGCGTACCTAGACCACCACACAGAATCACGACTTTCACGTAAAAAGGAGCTCCTCGCAGGCACTTGCCAGCACACTATTATTCCATACGCCGATACCTGGGACAAATTTCGCCGCACGGGAATGTACCGCCGGTCTCACCCAACCACACCCGCGATTAAAGCGCGTGGATCCGCCGGTAGACGCGATATCCCTTGCTGTCGTAGACCAGGCGGAAGTCCCTTAAAAAAGTGTCGAAGTAGGAAGGGCTGGGGATCGAACGCCCGGCCGCTGTTGCGAAGACCTCCTGGTAATACCATCGATCCACCACCACGATTGTCGGCTGCCTGCCGGTCCAGTGGCCGAGCCACACATCGTCCACCAATTGAGAGTTGTAGAAGCCCAGAGCGTAGCCCAATTCGGCGGAACCCATGACAAGGTCCTCTCGTTGCACGTTGGCCTTTAAGTACTGCACCAGAGGCGTATATTCTTTTCGGTAGCCGGCGGTAGACAATGCGAGTTTCAATACCGCGGTAGTCTGGACGGCGAAATAGGCCAGCAGTGCGGTGGCGCACAAGAACCTGACGCCCGGGCCGTTTGTTGACCAGAGGTAGGAGGCTGCGATTCCGGTGGCGGCGGCAAAGTAGGGCAGGATATAAACGATGTAGTAGGTGTTCTTGGTCTGGGCCAGCACAGCAAGGCAGAGAAACTGCAGCAGTGTGAGACAGAGAAGCAGCCGGCAGCCGTCTTCCCGGCGCAATTTCCGGGCGGAAGCAAGCGTGGCGAGGGCCGCGAGATAAATCAGCAGCCCCAGGATCTTGAGCTTGCCGAAGGTGCTCCCTTCCGGGAAGAAGTGGTTTCGGAAACGCCCGTCGATCTCGCGCCATACTCCGCGCCACGGCTTCCAGAGTTCATTCCCGCGGGCCGCGGCATTGGCAGAGAACTGGGCCATGAATTCCGCCGGGGCCTGCGAACAGTAGATCGCCCACAGTCCGCCCAGGAGCAGATAGGGCGCCGCGATCCACACTACGGGGAGAGGTCGCAGCACCTGTTTCCGATCAAGCCACAACATGGTGAGCAGCAGTCCGGCGGCGCCGAAAACGCCATTGGGATGGGTGAAGACGGCGAGGGCGGCGAGCACATTCGCCCCGATGACGGCGCGGCGGAAAGACTTCTCGCGGAGACAAAGATAAGCTGAAATTGCGGAGAAACCCAGGGCCGTGCCGGTCATGTCCATGCGACCGTCCGAAGCTGCATTGAGGAAGCCAAAGTCCACTGCCAGGACGCCCGCGGCGATCAGCGCGGCCGCCGGTTCCGCATAGAGGCGGCGGACGGCGAAACCGACACTAAGTAGCGTCACGGCGCCCCAGAACACGCTGGGCATGCGCATCGAAAAGATACCGAAGCCGAATAACTTACCCCACGCGGCTAACTGGACCAGGTGAAACGGCATTACCCAGTAGGTATGCCGGTCGATGCCCTGAAGCACTGCATTGACGTTGTTCAGCCGTAGATGACTGCCGGCGGGGTCGAGGAGCAGTGTCCCGAAACTGCCGCGAGTGGCCAGATCTAAGCCAGGACCGGTAAACCACGCCTCGTCTACCCATGGCCTGCGGGTAAACACCAGCAGCAGGACAAGGAAGGCAAAGACTAATCCAATCGAGAGGATACCCCACTTAACAGGAAAAGCGTGCCCGCTACCGCTTACGGTCTCTCGCCTCCTCGATGTCTCCAGGTCCATTTCGAATCACTTCACGATCGTGACAAACAGGGGGCCGGATTTGTAGACCGACGTCTGTAGGCCGAACCGCTGAAGGTCTGCCACCCTCTCCGGCTGCAAGTCCACAAACAATGCCTCGTGCGCGTGTTGCAAAACGTCGGACGGCAGCCACCTTTGAAACGGGTAATACGGTGTGTGGGGCAGCGCGCCTGTCAGACTCCACCAGACTACGTAGCGCTCCGGATGCTTCGTATAGTAGCGCGCTTCGAGGAACCGGAGGTCGTAAACGTCCAGCACGATATAGCGCGCGCCATGGGCTGCGAGTTCGGCCTCAAGGTCCAGCATGCCTTTGGTTCGCTCCTGGGCGGAGCCGAACGCCTCGATTTTCTCGGGATGCCTGGCCGTCAGCGTCTGCATAGTGACGCTGTATCCCCCGAGAAGCAAAAGTATCCCCACCGAAACGCGTAGATTGTCGCCGTATCTGCGCCACACGAGGCATGAGAATCCAACGGCGACCCCAGGGAGCATGCCGATGAAATATCGATTGAGAAAAGCGTGGGTTACCAGCTTCGCGATCACGTAACCGGCAATTGGAATAAGTACGGAGAACCACGCGGTTCGCTCGGCGCTGGAGATCGGCGCCGAAGTTGCTGTTGCGTGGCTGTCGGCGAACGAAATCCAAACGATCGCCATCGCCAGGAGGAACAACCCCGGCGGAAATATCTCATTGAACACGGAAGGCACCTGACGGCCGACCGGGGCAGCCCACCACGCGGTTCCATGCACTTGTGTCGACCGCAGAATCTGGGGAGACAGGAGCGCCAGGCCAAGAAGGGCGCCGGATGCCGCGCTCACCAATCGTGCGGACGGCAATCGCCACGGTCTCCAATCGCAGGCCTCTTCCAGGGCAAATGGGACCAGGCACAGAATCAGATAGTAGTGGACCAGTACTCCCGACGCGAAGATGACGGCTAAGAGAACCGGGGAACGTCTACCTATCCAGGCCCACAGAGCAGCCGAGGCGAACATAAAGAACAAGGCATAACTTCTTCCTTCATACCCATAGTAAGTCAGGTAAGAGCAGGTCAGTACCGTCATCGCGATCAGGCCGTGGAGATTATTAGTCAGACGCCTGGCGCAATCGTAGGTGATAAACATCCCGGCAATCATTGCTAGTGTTGAAGGTAGCCGAATGCCGAGTTCAGACGGGCCGAATATCTGGTCAAAAATCCGAGCCACGATAAAGAAGCCAAACGCCGACGGGTCTGAGTTGTCCTCGGTGAGCGCCCGCCAAATGGTGTGCCAGTCGGGCATCCGCGTGGTCAGAGTGGTGAATACCTCGTCAAACCAAAAGAGGCGGTGAGTCGAGATATAGATACTGGTCGCCAGGAAAAATGCGGCAAACAGTAATGCCCCACCAAATGCAATCCGGTCGGCAACTGTCTTTGCCGTGTCGGTGGGTGGCGCACTCGTACTAAAAAGCACAGGGCTGCTCCGAGAGAGGTACTGTGTTGATGGGAAATAGATCCTTTCTCAATAGGAGCACGCGAACTATTATTCCACAGGCCCTATAACGTAACCAAGTGTACGTGGGGTAGCAGGTTCTCCAGGGTAGAATGTTCCGGTGGATCAAATCACACCGTCTCCTTCCGCACCCAGGAAATTCCGCACTGGGACCGCGACGGCGTGGGCGGCACTCAGCGTCTTCCTGATCGTTGTGGGGACTGCCACTGCATATTTCCGGACCTTCGGCACGCGTCCACCGTTCGATGACGAGGGCCTGTTTATCAACTGGATTCAGGGGTTTATGGGGGGACAAGTTCTGTATGACCAGGTGCATGCGATCTTCGGCCCGGCTTACTTTCTCTACCAGTGGCTAGGGTGTCTGTTGACCGGCACCCAACCGTCAAATGACTCCGTCCGGCTGGTCTCTTCGTTCTTTTGGGTGGTAGTCGCGTTTCTGGCCTTCCTTGTGGTCCGGCGAACCACCGGGTCCTGGGTGCTGGCTCTGATCTCACACCTTCTGGTTTTTGAAACGGCGAGTTTCATCGGCCAGGAACCGGCACACCCGCAGGAATTGTGTCTGCTGGCGGTCCTATTAGTTGCCGCCATTAGCTCGACACGCTGGCCAAAGCGCGTGCAGTTTGCCCTGTATGGCGCCATTGCGGGCGTCTTGATATGCACCAAGATCAACGCCGGCATTCTGCTCATAATCGCTCTGACTGTTGCATCGGTGTTCGCGATGGAGTCCAACTTCTCATCGAGGGTCGCCAGAATAGCGTGCGCACTGGGCGTCATGTTGTTCGTGCCTTTGCTCTTGTGGCCTAACTTAGGCCAGCCGTGGGCCCAACGCTTGCTGACTCTCGAACTGTGCTCCCTGATTGCAGTCCTAGTCACGATCTGGCAACCCAGGACATCTCCCCAATTAACTCGGTTCGACATAGTTGCTGTTGCGGGCGCTTTCGGAACGGTGGTCGGGAGTCTGCTCCTGTTCGCGATCGCACGGGGCAGTACCGTATCATCCATGATCGACTGGATGATTGTCATCCCGCGCAAAATACACGGCGGTCAGTGGTACCTGCCACTTGAAATGCCCTTCTGGTACACGCTTTGGGCACTGTCCGGAGTGTTTCTCGCCTTAACAGCACGGACAGGTCTTGCCACGCCGCGACGTATCGCCATCTTAAAAACCGTTTTGGGCGCGAGCGTCCTGGCGATGGCCGCGTCGCACCGCTATGGAGCTTTGATTGGTTTGTCCCCGGCCTTCATCTGGTTGACTGCGAGACCCATTTCGCGGGAATGCGAGGAGCGGTTCGACGCACCAGGCCGGAATCTAATGGCGATGCTCGCCGTCGTCTGTGTCCTCTACGCCTATCCAGTGGCCGGGGCGCAGATTCGTTTTGCGGACGTTGTCCTGGCTATGGCGGCGTCGGTGGTGCTGGGAGACGCGCTCAGGTATTGGGCGGAGGATCTTCAGGGCCGAACTGTGTGGTGGATGAACCGGGCGGCGGTTCCCGCGGCGATAGGATTGATTCTGTTCGGCGATGTTCTGTTACTGGCACATTACCGGCAGACTTACATGGATTCTGAACCCTTGAACCTGCCGGGCGCCGCCCGATTACGGCTCCCTGCCGCCGAAGCGCGTTCCTTGCAGGAGATTAGCAGGCAGGCCAAAGAGTTTTGCTCGTTGCTCTTTACGGTTCCGGGCATGCCGAGCTTCAATCTGTGGACCGGCATCGCCCCTCCGGCTGCAACCTTGGTGGCATTTTCCATTGGCTTGGATGACGATTCCCAAAGAAGACTGATAACGGATATTTCCGCTGCGCCGCGCCCCTGCGTGATTTATAACCCCGCGATGGCACACCTCTGGACGCAGCATACCGATATCAGCCGCAGGCCGATCATTCGTTTCTTGACGAAGGACTTCCGTGATGTCCTGGTTTCGGCGGATAACCAACTGAAGGTAAGGAATGAGTCAGTCCATTAGTCTGGAGTATCCACCACGTTGCGCTCCATAAGCACATTGGCACCGCGCTGGAGAACCGGCCGGAAATTCTGACGCATGTAGCGAATCACCGGCCGGTCCCCAACGTCATGCGTATGCGCCCAGAAGTGGATTACTTCTTCGTTGTAGATGAAGCATAGACGCGGCTTTGAGTCGATATCTCGCACGACTTCGCTCTGAGTAGAGTCCGGAAGTCCGGTCACCCAGTTCCCGGCGCCCAAGGCCGCCACCGGGGGGAGACCGGTCCACAAATTGAAACTGGGCATGCCAGGCGCAGTGCCCAATACCTCACACGACGATTGTGCCAGCGTAGTGATTTCGCGCAAGCCGCGCGCCTCCTCGGGAGGCAGGCGCAGTCTTGTGGCGCTTCGGAGGTTCAACGGTTCCAGTTTCGCGAAGGTATTGCGCTCGCGAACCGTCCAGAACACGGGGATGGCCAGTGCCGCGACCAGTGCCACCGCGGCAACCGTCCTTGGGAACGACGCTGCACCTGCGGGCCAGATCGACTTCACGTAGTCGAGGCCTTCTCCCAATAGCAACATGCCGGCGATCGCCAGCGGCACGCCGCCAATCCGAACCTGACCTCCGGCAACGGGAAAGGCATACAGAATAAAAATGCTGGCGGTGAGCGACCCAAGTTGTCGACCCAATGGACTGATCCTGCCCCGAGTTTCGGGAAGCCCGGGAACCGCAAGCAGCCACACCCATGGCGCCGTCAGGCACAGGAGGGCGCCGACGCGGTAGGTCCCCGCCAACACCAGTACTACCATCCCTACTCCAAGTTTGAGAATGGCGATTCTTGCAGGTGTGGCGAGGCGCGTCCGGGCAAGGAAAGCACACAGCAGACCAGTGGCGGCGCACACCATGTACGTGTTCGGCATTTGCAGAAACAGATACCAGGCGGTCCCCCCAATCACCTGCCTGGGTACAATCACCAACCAATGAAACATCGCGCCAACCGAGGCGCCGTGAGCGATCGCAAAGAGCGTGATCCCGCCCGCCGCTACGACGAATCCCGCCGTCGCCAGCATGAAATCGCGGAATTCGAGACCATCGTCAGACTCCGTGCCCCAAAGAACGATCAGGACGCCACCGAGGGAACACTCGCCCAGAATCAGGAAGCGCTGCGCCCACCCTGCCCCGAGGTTAGGCCACATGAGGAGTGCGATAAAGAGAATCGAACCCAATACGCAAAGCGAACGCAGCACTCGAATGCTGCGAGAGACGCGGGCGGAGAAGGTCAGTGCGAGTGCCAAAATGACCAGGATCAGAGCTCCCGCGTTGATCTTGGTTAACACCATCGCAGCGGCGATACCACCCAGGCAAGACGAGCGCGCAGCGCGCGGCCAGCGGGAGTCGCCAATTGCAAGCATGGCCAGCACCAGCAGGAGGCAAAGTTCCTGGGGGTGCGCCGGTTCCTCGCCCAGCACTTTGGCCAACTGGAATACCAAGGCGTGCGCAATCAGAGCTAGGATCCATGAGTTGGTGGCGCGGCGGACCAGGATAAACGCCAGGAGCGCCGTCAAGATCCAAAATGTAAGGGAGACGAACCGCGCGGAGTCGTTCGAGGGCAACTCCCCCAGCAGAAGGTGGGCCAGCCACTGGTAGAGGAAGAATGCGGGCCCATAAATTGTCGCCACCGAGTTGTAGAGGGAACCTCCCTGCATGAACCTTCGCAGGAGAGTAATCAGTCCGCCTTCGTCGTCGAATGGCTTCATCGCGCCAAAAACCTGAAAGTACGCGGTTGCGGTTGAAGTGATGAGCAGGAAAATGAACGACGCTACCCACGCCCCGATTCGAGCTTTTGGGCGATTGGGCTGCAACTGCGAACCGCTGCGTAGGTCATTCATGTTCTGCCACTGTAACATCCAGTGGGGCCGGAGGCGCCTTACCGCGGCAGGGAGCGCCGTGGTAAGGCGCCTGTATCACTGCAGCGTAACTCCCCTGCGTGCCATTTCTTGTTTCAGAGTCTGGTAGATGAACCCGAGTTCCGCTCTACCGACCACACGGCTGTACACGTAGAGACCACCAAACCCTACACTTGCGTGGCGGCCGCTATTGTACAGTGTCAAGGTCAAAGGAGAAGCTGCAACGGCCGGCGTCTGGGTTGGGGTTCCACCGGTCGAGGCTCTGGCAACCCCCGCAAGTTTGTCTACCAGAGCGCCGTTCTCACCAACCCACATGCCGGCAAGGGGTGTCCCGCCGTTGGCCTGCACCGTGCAGGCTATGAAATACCAGGAGCCGTTTGTCATGGACCAATTACTGTTGAAACGCCAGCGATTGTTGAGTCCCCACCCTAACTCCAGAAGACCGGTTGCACTGGCGTAACTGAGCGCCACCATAGAGCTTACCGAACTGGAGTCTGTTCCGGTACTCCAGATGGGCACTTGACGATCGGTAACGGAGAGCCTGTTCACCACGGAGATCACCGTATAGGTTCCGTTTCCTTGCATGGCGACCGGGGCATTGGCAGGAGTGAGTCCGCCGATTGCCGCGTTCGCGGTTGCGATCGCGGCGGTTTGCGGATACTCGCGCCGCATTGTGGTCATGTTCGCCTGGTAACCGTTGTTGTAGATCTGCACGCCATAGGCCTGAGTGGTTGTTCCTTGGCCGGCATTCCAATCGCAATAACCAGGCCCATGACACGGCACCATCATGATTCCATCTCTTGCATAGTCCCGCATTCCCACGACTCCCGAAGTAGGTGTCGATCCGGCGTGATCGAAGAAATCAAAGCCAAGTTCCAGGCCTTTTCGCGGGATGGTCCTGGGGGCGTGGCTATCCGAATACACCAGCGGGGCGCCCAACGGAGCATAGCCGCCAACAATATGTTGATTCGTATTAGACCCGTTTTTCGAGGTTCTACCCAACACAAGGTCAAACTGATCGAAGCGCAACGAGCCTTGATGATTGGCATCCAGATCCGTTCGATCGGATGCCATGGTGAGCTTGATACGGGGTGGGTTGGCGCTTACAACGTCATAACCTACCCCAAGCACGGGAGCAGTAAAGCCAAATCCCTGGGCGCCCGGCGGCAAATGGGTCTTAACCCAGGTCCATGGCCCTTGAAGCGTCGGCGCGGAGGCAAAAATCATCCCGTTCGTGATGCCGCCGACTATCAGATAAGACTTGAACTCCTTGATATAAGTTGCCGGATTGGACCACATCCACGCCTTAACCGGCGGTCCTACTTCCGTCCGGTCGGCATAGTTGGATGACCAACTCGCCGGGTCCGAGCCGGGACATTGATATGTATCGGACATCGCCGGGCAGGAATAATACTGGTATTTAGTTGCGTCCAGGAGCGGTAAGTCGGAGTTCAATACGCGCGCCAGCGAGCGGTCCAGCGGGTCTCCAACGAAACAAGTGTAGGTGCGCGGGTCACACCCATCGGTGACGTCGGCAGGCATCGTGGTGGCAGGGTTCGCCGCGCCCCAATCCTGTCCATACTGTACCGCCTGCCAGGCAACCAGATTGCCCGACACCGCAGGCCACATAATCGACCTGGGATAAGAGGCGTGTGTGCACGGGTTCCCCGTGCCTGAAGCTGCTGCGTTGCATAGGGGAGGGTCGCCGGTGGCGGAAGAGGCGCCCCCCTGTGAGACGGTGTAAGGGTTCCGCCAGGTCGCACCCCCGTCCGTGGACATGATGAGCGTGGTGTCGCGTGTCGAGGCTGTCCCGGCCGGGATCTGTCTCATCACGGGTACGTACCAAACCCCGCCCCTGACAAACGATGAACGGGAGTGCCACACGCAGCCTGGAGAGTTATCTCCGCTGGTACAATGCCCGTACCATCCGGCCGGAGCGTTGATGCCTTGATTGAAGGCGGACATGCAATTGACTTCCTGCACTTTTCCCGAAGTCCGACTGGCCCACGAGAATGCCGCCAGTTGGATAACCGCGAAGTTTCCGCTACACGTCTTAGACGTGAAATCATTCAGTGTGCCAACGATAGGCAGGCCGGTGGCAACAGGCAGCAGGTTGGCGTCGGCGAACCACCCGGTGAAATAAAGGGTGTCCGCATATGGTTGGCCGCCGACACACATTCCGCGAGCTCCCGCGGTGCAGCCGGTGGGAGCACTTCCGTACCACGTAAATGTATCCAGCAGAGTCGGGCCGAAGCCGATTGGCGCCTGACCCAGCAGCAGGGCGGCAAAAAGCACCAGGACCAGCAACGCACTAGCGGGCCGCATAGCCGCAGACCTCCCAGGTCAGACTGCCGGCAGTCGCCGCATTGACATTGCCCGAAGTGACCGCGAAGTTGAGCACAATCGAATACGTGGACGTCAACTGTGGAGGGCCAGGACGGGCGGTCCAGTAATTTACATCGCCGCCGGACAATCCGAGGGGCACCAGGGTGCCGGTCAGTTCATAGTTGCTGCTTCCCGGACGTCCCATCGAGACGGTCAGCCCTGTGGCGCCTGTGAACTGCGTACTCTCTGAGACCAGCACCTGTTCCCAACGGGCATGTCCGGGAATCCCAGTCTGAATCGTGATCTCCTGGTTCGGCGCCGCCGCCGTCAAAGCTGTACTGCTTACGGTACCCGACGCGCATTCGACCTGCCGTTGCACCGGCGAGCCGCCGCTGAAGATCGACCCCTGGACGGTGGCGCCGCTGCCGCTGACGGCCTGCCATGCCACGCCGCTCCATCGGCAGGTAGCCAGGGCGCTTCCGCCGCCCGCACATGTACCCACCGCACTGGCGTCGGTAAACAGATAAACCGAGCCAGTGGCCGGCGAAACCGGCTCACTGGCAAACCTGGCGGTAGGAGGAATCCAACTGGCGCCGTGCGCGTCCACGACGCCAGTCTGTACAACGTTCTTCTTGCCTTGCCCAAAGCACGCGATTGCGAGCAAAATCCCAATTGCTAAACGCTTCATTCTCCACCTCTCAATAAATGGCGACGATTCATACCGGACGAGGGCCTGGAAGGGCGGGCGGAGTTCCTCTCCGCTCCCGATTTTTCAATTATGCCAGCGTCGCAGGCCCGGCCAAGAAGTTTGGCCGCACCCGGCGCCGGCAATCAGCCGCGCACGGAGTAACTATCGTCTCTTTTTGCGAATGTAATGGATAAGCACTCCATCCGGTTTCATTCTCTTTCCTCGACGAGCGCTGGTTTTCGTTGTGGAATAGATAAACTATTTAAGATCTGACAGATAAAAATCTCAATGTTCGCAAAATGAAGAATTGAGACGAGCGCGAATGCGCCGTCGCCCGTCACTTCGTCACAGGCGTGACTCGCTGGCGGTCGAGCCATGCCGTCGCCGACGCGGGGTCAGTGATCTCGCCGCGCAGCACGCCCAGCAGGAGATCTCCCGTCACCACCGTATTGAACTCGTTCGGGTATACCACGCCCTGCTTCTGGGCGGCCAGCTTGAGCACGTACGGAATCCGTGGGTCGCTCTTGCCATCCACCTGCCGGGCCTCGCGATAAGGATGATCGCTGGTGAACAGGACGGTGGTCGAGTCCCAGGTTCCAGCGGTCTCCATGCTGCGGCGAATCTCGCCAACGGTCCGGTCCAACAGAGCCAGGCTGTCCACATAGCCGGCAATTGGTGCGTTGCCCAACGTGAATTCCCCTGTTTTGCGATTGTACGCGTGGGGTGAGTGCGGCACCGGCAGATGGATCACCGTAAAGGCGAAATCCTCATTGTTCGACACCGTCTCCGATTCGCGCAGAATCGCCTTGTAGACACCTGTTTGCTGGTCCGCCGACAGGGATCGCCCGAAAACAGAAAACATCGTGGTTTCAAACAGACTGCGTTGTTGATTCATCAGAATCCGCCAGAATCCCTCTCCCATGCTGTTGTATTGCATCGCCATCGGACGCCAGTTGCAGTAGCTCAAGCCGGTCAGGATCCGGCACGAGGGATGAAACCACTCCACGAGTGCGGTATTGACCCCCAGCCCGCCGGCGCGTTGGAAGATATTCGGCTGTCCGCTCCAGGGCACATACGCGTCGGGATTCTTGAGGTGTAATTGCAACTCCCGAGGACCATCCCAGACCACAAAGTCCGGGATTCTTCCGCTGTAATACGCGGGAATTGAGATTGGGGTTTCGGTTCCCGGCGGAATCGCATTGACGGCAAAAATGGAGCTCTGGCGGAGGCGGTCCAACTCGGGCATGGTCAGGCTCGGATCGCGATCCACAAAACTGAGACGGTAGTCCCACTCGTCGGCAATGAACCAGACCACGCGAGGAAACTTGCGCGCATTCTGGATCATCGGAGTCGCCGGTTTGTTGGCATATTCGCGAGCATCGTAGTGCGCGGCCCGCCATAGCGCCTGGCCAAATGTCACTGCGCAGAACGGACTGAGCGCCAGCAGCAGCGCACCAGTCCAAGCCGCCAGCTTGCGATGAAACCACACCAGCGCGATCACGCCGACCACGGCAAGACAGGCCGCCAGCACCATCACACCGCGCAAACCCAAAAGCCCGATCAGGGGTGACTTCAAATAAGGAAACCGCGCGCTCAGTACGGTGCGCAATGCGTTCAACGGGATGCACAGCGACAGCACCACGGCCATCTCCGCGAACCGGAAGTTCCGCCCCTGGAGGAAGCGCCTGGCTAGCAGACTCAGCCCCCAGATAAAGGCCCCCGTCAACAGTACGTTGGCCATCAGGGCGAAGTACTCTACCGGCTTCGGCGGCGTTACCATCAGGTACACATCGGAGCGTGTGTAGGTCAGCAACTCAGACCAGATCCGCAGATAACAAACGTTGGCGAACGAAAGAGCCACCAGGAAGAAGTTGCGGAGGGATCCAGCGTTCGCGCCGCGACTCACTTCTGCCACGAGTCATCCATCCGTCGCGCGATCCGCCCGGACGCTGCTGGCGCGAAGCCTCGTTCGGGGCGTACATCTTCGCCTGTTATCGCCGCTGAAACCAGATCAAACGTGCAAATGATCGAATTAGGGTGGGTGGTCGATCCCATCGGTTCCCACATTCTAGCAGGATGAAGTACGGCCCCTTGGCATTGCCCGCGCGTTGTCCGCGCGTGATACAAGAGAAGGACCATGCGAATTAAGCTATTCCTGCTGGGTGCATTTTTTGCCGCGGCCCTCGCCGCCCAAAATCAGCCGGTGCTGGGGGAGGACACCGTCAAGGTCTCCGAACATGTTTGGGCGATCATGGGTTGGCCCAACATCGCGATCGTTGTCGGCAGCCGGGCGACCCTGATCGTCGATACCGGCCTTGGCCCGCGCAACGGCGCTACCATCGCGCGAGTCGCAGCCAAACTCGCGCCCGCCAATCAGAAGCTCTTTCTGACCACCACACATTTCCAACCCGAGCACGCGGGAGGGGAAGCCGGCTTTCCCGTCGGCACGCTGCTGATCCGAAATGCCGTCCAGCAGCGCGAGATGGAATTGCACGGCAGGGAAGTGATCGACATGTTTTCCGGCCGCTCGGCGCAGTTTAAAGAGCTGCTTTCGGATGCCGTGCCCCGCATGCCGGATATCATTTTTGACCAGGAGGCAAAACTCGACTTGGGTGGAGTAACGGCCCGGATCCTCTGGTTCGGCGGCGCCCACACCAAGGGAGATCAATTGGTGTTTGTCGATCCGGACCGGACCCTGGTCTCCGGCGATGTGGTGCAAAACAAGGTGGTGCCCGGCATATTTCGCGACGGCGGAACGCCTTCGAGTTGGCTTGCGGTCCTCGACAAAATCGCGGCACTGAATGCTCTGCATGTCCTGCCGGATCACAGCGCGCCGGGCGACGGCACGCTAGTCGCGCTTGAAAAGCGGTTCATTATGGATCTGCGGAGTAAGGCGCTGGAGTTGAAGAAGCAGGGCGTAACCGTGGAAGATGCGGGGAAGCGCCTGGAAGTCGAGTTCAAAGGCAAGTACCCGGATTGGCCGTCGATGAATGTCTCAGGATTCGTCCGCAACATCTACGCGGAATAGAGGTATCAGGGTGGCGGTGCGGAATGGCGGAGAGGGGGAGATTCGAACTCCCGGTACCCGTTAAGGTACGCCCGCTTTCGAGGCGGGTGCGATCGACCACTCTGCCACCTCTCCGGAATTTTCATTGTAGCATCCACGGACGCTGTACCGCGCGCTTCCGCTTGACGCGCACTGTACTATCTGTTGTAATACACCAGTGATACCCTTCCGGGTCACATTCCGTCCTGGCGCCTCGCTCTACGAGCAGGTGGTCTACGCCGCCAAGAAAGCCTTGGTCTCGGGACAGTTGCGGCCCGGCGACCCGTTTCCTTCGGTACGCACTCTCAGCACCGAACTGCGCATCAACCCCAACACCGCGCACAAGGTGGTCACTCATCTGTTGAACGAAGGACTGCTCGAAGTGCGTCCGGGAACCGGGACAACTGTGTCGGAACTGCCGGCGTCCTCGGCCGCCGATCGCGCGCGCCTGCTCGCCAATGAAGTAGAGCAACTTGTGGTGGAGGCGAAGAAACTCGGCATGACGCTAGACGACTTGACCGGCGCCCTGCGCGATCACTGGGACCGCCTGGATCCGCACGGCGACGAGTCATCCTCGAAAGGAGCCCGTAAGCACCGATGAATTGCCCCATACGCACGCACGCGCTCTGCAAGAAGTTCCGCGGCGCCCCAGTGCTCGAGAATCTTTCACTGGACATTCCCGAGGGCAGCATCTATGGACTCCTCGGCCCCAATGGGGCTGGGAAGACCACTGCCCTGAAGATCCTGATGAACATCCACCGCGCGAGTTCGGGCACCAGCGAAGTGTTGGGTGTGGATTCGCGCCGCCTCTCACCGGCCGAGTTCGCGCAGATCGGTTACGTCTCCGAAAACCAGGAGATGCCCGAGTGGATGACCGTGCAGTATTACCTCGACTACCTCTCAAACTTCTATCCGGCATGGGATAAGGCGCTGGCCGCGGAA
>JBDTPR010000023.1:0-23083 GCA_039932635.1 Candidatus Solibacter sp. | reverse complement strand
AGGTAGACCCTGGCCGCGTCCACGAACTTCTGATGGTCGCCGGCGACCCGCTCCGCCAGCGCCACCACCCGGAACTTCGGCGGCCGGGGCCACGAGTTCTGCGCGGCAGCCTCCCCCGAAATCACCGTCGCATCTCCACTCGCGTGATTGGCCACATAAACCTGGTTGACGGCAGCATCCACAGCCATCGCAAAGGGGATCGCGCCGGCCTTCACCGTCGCCGTGATCGAGAATGTCCGACCATCCACCACCTGTACACTCGCCGTGCGCTGACTCGCAATGTAGATCTGGTTGGTATTCGGATTGACCGCGATCGCCGCGGGCTGCGTGGCCAGAGTCAGGGTCCTGGTCACCGCGCCATTCGCCGCGTCAATCTCCGCCAGCGTGCTTCCGAGGTAGCTGAGGACGTACGCCTTGCTCGTGGTGGCGTTGACGGCTACGGCGAAAGGTATTTCGCCCACCGTCACGTTCGTAACCGCCCGCGTGACGCCGTCGATAACAGAAACGCTCGCGCTGTCCTCGTTGATCACGTAAGTCTTGTTGGCACGACTGTCCACCGCAATCGCCCAGGGATGCTTGCCAGTGGGTATCGAGGTCGCGGTATTGGTCGACCCGTCGATTTCGGTGGCGTCCTTGCTGCCGTAATTCGCCGTATAAATCTTGTTGGTCACGGAGTTGACAGCAATCCCGCGTGGACCCTGCCCCACCCGCACGATCGTGGTCGCGTTGCTCGCGCCGTCGATCACCGTGACGCTGTGACCGTTGTTGTTGGTCACATAAATTCGATTGGTCGCGCGATTCACCGCCACCGCGTTGCAGTTGGGACCGGTGCGCACAGTGGCCGCAACTGTATCGGTCGCGCCGTCGATGACCGTGACCGAATTCTCGCCGGAATTGGCCACGTAGATCCGGTTGGTGACGGGGTTAATCGCGATGGCTTCCGGCCCCGAGCCCGTCTTGATGGTCGTCACCGCTCGCGTCTTCCCGTCGATCGCACTCACTGAATTGCTGTTGTGATTGACGACGTACGCCTTGTTGGTGGTCTCGTTGACCGCCACCGCCATGGGCTGCTGCCCGATCTCGATGTTCTGCGACACAATCTGCGCCCGCGCCGGCATGCAAGCGCAAATTGCGAGAGCGGCGCGCCACACGCGTGTGCCCATGATCACTTCTGGATCTCGCCCGCCGCTGGCTTGAGGGCCGCACCCGCCGTTGTCTTCGACCGCGCCGGCGCCAGCATCTGAGTGGTCGTGATCTTAGCGTCGAAGACCACGTTGAACATGCAGACCATCATTTCGTCGGACGTCTGCTGGCCCCAGATTACGGTCTTCGTGGGATCCGGATTGTCCGGGTTGTTCACCGAGTTGTCGAAGTGCTCGGTACATTCGAGCTTCGTCCCTTTGGGCAGTTTGAGTGGCTCGGCCAGGTCGTACCATAGCTGCCAGTGCCAGGTATACTTCGGCACGTTCAGCAGCGTCTCTTTGCGCCCGTCGGCGAAGACAACCCGGTACTGTGCGGCCTTGCCGCGCATGTGCATATGCGGATGCAACCCCAGTAGCGTCACATCCTCCGGCACGGTGTACGAGGCTTCCACTCGAAAATTCGGATCCCCCGGCGGAATCTTGAACGACGAATTCCCCGCCGACAGCGTCATCGCGCGCTCGCTCGGCGCCTGCTTCGCCAGCACCAGTCCCAGCCGCGATTGGTCGGTCGTCGGCTTGCCCACAGGCACGTAGTGAATCTCGAGGACGATGTCCGATCCCGCGGGAACCAGCTTCGCCTGGCCCGCCCTGAAAACATCCGGCGGCTGGCCGGGCGCGTAGCCGGTGAGCCAATCGTTCGGCACGTCATCCTTCGACGCGTTGGCGCTGTCTCCCTTGGAAGGGGGCGCCACGAAAAACTCGTTCTTCGCCATGTCCTTGAAGTAGTTGGAACCGGGAATGCGGACATACGCCACGATGTGATGGACCGCGCTGTGATTGGTCGGCGCGGCCTGTACCTGCTCCACCCACGTGTCCTTCGTGAAGCCCGTCGGGATGATCACGTATTGATACTCCAGCACTCCCGACGCAGGGATTGGGAAGGGCTTCGGCAATTGGAAAACCACGTCCGGCTTGGGAATCGTCCAGCCCACCACGAACTGCCGGGCTGCGGGCATATCCTTCACGTCGCCGAGCTTGGCGCCGCCATCCACCCAGCCCACCAGCGTGTTGATGTCGCGCTCCGGCAGCGATGCGTTGTTCGAAAAGTGTCCGTACGCGGGATCGGCATACCATGGCGGCATCTTCTTCTGCAGCACCGCTTCTTTGATCGCCACCGCCCACGGACGCGCCTGTTCGTAGGTGAGCAGCGAGAACGGAGCCGCCTCGCCCGGCCGGTGGCATTTCTGACAATGTACTTGCAGGATCGGCGCAACATCCCTGGCGAATGTCGCCGAGATGTTCCGCGCGGCCGGTTGCCCCGCCAGCCCGATCGCCAAGCCCATCCCCATCGACAATACCGACGCCGTCCGCTTCATACGCCCTCCAACTGTCCAACGAACACAGTTTTTCGTTGCTCTATGCTATCAGGTGCAACCGGCCATTGCGCCTATCCCCGGATAGGGGTTTTCGGGCGGTTGGCATGTTACTCTCGGCAAGCAGAAGGAGGTCGCATTGAGGCTCTTACACTATCTCGCGGTAGCGTGTTTACTCGCCGGGGAGTGCCTGGCGCAGTTACCTGATTACTACAAGACCGTCAATCGAGTGACATGGGTGGTGGGTAACATCGACAAGGTCAGGCAGGCGTGGGAAGCCTTTGGGCTGTCCGATATTCAGGAGTATCCTAACATCCAACTGACGGGTGAGTTCCGCGGCCGACCGGTCACCGTCTATGCGTGGCAGATCACCGGACACTTGGGAAATTTGACCATCGATATGATCCAGCCCGCCGAGGCGCAGGCCAACGCCTACACGAGTTTCCTGGGCAAACATGGCGATGGAATCCTTGCCGCCATGCACGAGCTTCCGAGCCGTCAGGCTTTGGACGCTGAAATTCTGCGTATGAAGTCGCTGGGCGTGGGTGTGTTGCAGCAGGTCACGGTGCAACGCGGACAGGTCCCGGTCACCTATACGTATTTCGATACCGAGCCCGATGGCAAATTCGCTTTGGGCTTGGTGTACGCGCCCACCAAGGCTCCGGCGCCCACGGCACCGGCCACAGTCACGCACTTCGGCTCGGTGATATGGGATGCGGCGGCAGTCTCGGCCTACTGGGAGAAGCTGGGATTCCCCGCGTTCCCGATGCAGCACGCAACGCCGCGCGCCGACTCGCGCTATCGCGGTAAGCCCCTGTCGCTGGCCTTTGAAGTGGGCTTTCAGCGCCACGCCCAATTTCGCTACGAGTGGATCTCTCCGCCGCCGAGCCCACCAAATATCTACGCGGACTACCTCAACAAGCGCCGTCGCGAAGGAATCCAACATATCGGAATCCTGGTCGATGACCTCCCGAAGTCGGTCGCGGCCTACGAGAAATTGGGCTACCACGTGCACCAGGCCGGAGCGTGGGGAGACGTGGGCAAGCCTGGATCGGGGCAGTACGCCTATATGGATACCGATTCGGCCGGAGGCATCAGCGTGGAACTCGTGCGGAGTTACTGAGGCGCGTACTCAAACCTGACCTACGGACGCATTCCCAACCTGCGCATCGCCTCGACGGCCTGACGGCGTGCGCTCGCATCGGAACTCCCGACCGCATGCCGCAGGTGAGCTTCAGCGACCGCGCGATCGCCGCGCGCGGCTGGCCGAGTGCGCGATCTCAAAATCGTCCTGATACTTGCTGCCAGGCGCATGATCGAAGAAGATCATGAAATTGCCCAAAGGCTCGCCCGGGCGATAGGAGAAGGGGCCGCGGCCGTAGCGCACCAGCGAGTGCGGCAACGGCAGGCTGGTAGTCTCCAGATGGCACTGCATGCACACTTCCATCTGACGCTCGGGAGTGAGGCGCGCGGGGTTTACGATTGCCTGCCGGATCGCGTCCACGCTGGACCCCGCGGTCCCCGCAACCCGCACATGATTGCCACCGGGGCCGTGGCAGCGCTGGCAATCGATGCCTTCGGGTAGTGCGCCCGCGTAGAGCGCTTCGCTGCCCACCTCGTCGTGGCCCGCGGGAATGCGCGGATACCCGTTGTGACAGAACATGCACTCGTACGCGACGGTGCGCGGCGGCAGCATGTAATCGCGATCGTGGCCGGGACTCATCGCCCACTTCCCGCCGCCCTCCGCATACCACGCAAGCGGCAACTCGACTAGTGCGCCCCTCGCGCTACGGTGCAGATAGCTGCGCACGTGATTGCCGGAGCCCATCACGTAATCGATCTGCGATTCCTGAACGTGAATTTCCTCGCCGCCCGGTCCCGTGCGCCACTAACGCTGGAAGTATTGGCCGCCGCGCTTCACCATCGAATACCACGCGCCGGACGCCTGATGTAAGAAAGGAAGGCTCTCCATCGGAGTCTGCGATTGCGGCCGGTAGAACGAGCGGCCCATGCCGGTCTGCGCGTAAGTGCGCGCGATCGCCGCGTGGCAGGGGGCGCAGGTCTGTGGCTCGACGTCGGAATTGGCCGGGGGCGAAGTCTGGCCTTGCAGGAAAAGTAGAGTGGCGGTACCGGGCAGCAGGCGGACGTAGCGTACAGGGAAGTAGCGCACAAGTAATTGTGAAATGAAAATACCGCCGGTGGTGAAGCGGAGTGCCTCACCACCGGCGGCGGTTGCGATCTTCGCGACTAGAACGTCACGCGGATCAGTGTCTGCAGGATGCGCGGGTAGCCCAGCGCGCCCGGTCCCGTCTGGGTGGCGGTGCCGAAGCCGGTCACGTTGAAAGTGCCGTTGGGATTCCGCCCCAGCGCGTTTGGCCACGAGTGTGGGCGCGCCGTTGACGATGCCGTTGGTGTTGGGGTAAGCGTTGAAGTTCAGCGTGGCGTTATAGCCCGTAAAATTCGTGTGGTTGAAAGCGTTGAAGGCGTCCACGCGGAACTGGAATTTGATTCTGCCTTCCTTGAACGAGAACTCCTTCTGCGCCGCGATGTCGAAATTGACGACGCCGGGAGCGTTCAGGTAGTTGATGCCGGATTCCAGTCCGATGCTGCCCACCGACGGCGCGAAAAGGCACGCCGCGTTGAGGCGGTTGAAGGGATCGCTGGAATGCGTGTACGGGTCGCAACCCTTCACGATACCGATGCGCGCGCCTTCCGTATTCGACCCTGTGATGTCCTATGGCTCGTTCGTCCTAGGCATTCTGGTGCCCATCACGAGCATCGCGAACCCGATCCCGGGCCGCAGTTTCGCCGCTGGCGCAACCTGGACCATCAGCCCGACGATGACCAATGAAGTCAACTGGGGCTTCACGGACAACTCGATCCTGATCGATGAAGACGGCCAAGTGCTGCGGCGCAAAACCTCCGGCATCAACCTTCCGGTGCTTTACCCGAATGCGGTGCAGAGGGACTACGTTCCGGCGGTCACATTCAACGATCAAACTAATTGCGTACCGGCACGCAGAGTTAACAATAACTGCGGTTAATGGACTGAATTCCAGGAATTCGTTGTCCACTCACACTATTTAGCTATTGACAGCTGCGGCGCCGCGGAAAGCGTCCCTTAGGGCGGCCGACCGACCGGCGGACTCGGCCGGCCAGCGATGCGGCCGCCATACGTTACCCTAGGCCCATGCCGTTCACCCGCCGTACCCTGCTCGGCGCCGTCCCCGCCGCCCTGGTCGCGCAACCTACGAATCGCCTTTCGCGTAAAGCCCTCGTCTCGCGCCACAATCCCACCCTCCACGGCATCGACCCTCGCTCGCCTCTCTCCGTAGGCAACGGAGAATTCGCCTTCACCGTCGATCCCACCGGACTCCAGACCTTCCCCCAGGCCTACGGGCAGATGCCGCTATGCACCCAATCCCAATGGGGCTGGCATACCTCGCCCAATACCACCGGAAAAACCGCCGCCGACCTCAAGCTGGAAACCTACGAGACTTTCGGCCGCAAAGTCGGCTACCCCACCTCAAGTGCCGGTCAAAAGCCGCTCTTCGATTGGCTCCGCGAGAACCCACACCGCCTCCACCTCGGCCGAATCGGCTTCGTTTTGTCAAATCCATCCGACGTCCGCTTCATCCAGCAGAGGCTCGATTTATGGACCGGCGAGATCCTCTCCGAGTTCGAATACCAGGGCTCCAAAGTCACCGTAGGAACCTCCTGCCACCCTTCGGCGGACGCCATCGCCGTGTACATCTATGGCCGCATCCCTGTAGTCTTCGAGTTCCCCTACGGCTCCTCCGCTATGCTTGCGGCGGACTATGCCCAACCCGAAAAGCACCAAACCATTCAGGCAGCCGCCACCCCCACCCGCCTTTCCTTGGATCGCAAGCTGGATTCCGACACCTATGCCGTGACCATCGAGTGGCGCGAGACACCCGCCGTCATGAAGACAGATGGCCCGCACCGCTTCGTCCTGACCCCCTCTGGCGAGCACCTCTTTTTCACCTGCTCCTTCACGCGCTCTGGGCACCCCTCGTACCCCTCGCCCGCCGGAACCCTCGTTGCGTCCGGCGAGCACTGGGAGAAATTCTGGAACTCCGGCGCGGCCATCGAACTCTCGGCCGCCGACCCGCGCGCCCACGAACTCGAACGCCGCATCGTGCTCTCGCAATACCAGACCGCCATCCAATGCGCCGGCTCCATGCCGCCGCAGGAAACCGGACTCACCTGCAATAGCTGGTACGGCAAGTTCCACCTGGAAATGCACTACTGGCACGCCGCGCACTTCGCGTCGTGGGGCCGCCCCGCGCTGCTCGAACGCAGCCTCGCCTGGTACAACGCCATCCTCCCCATCGCCCGCGACAAGGCCAAACAGCAGGGGTACGCCGGCGCGCGTTGGCCCAAGATGACCGCGCCCGATGGCCGCGACAGCCCGTCCAACATCGGTCCGCTCCTCATCTGGCAGCAGCCCCATCCCATCGTCATGGCGGAGTTGGTCTACGCCGCGAAGCCCACGCCCGCGACTCTCGCGCGCTATCGCGACGTCGTCTTCGAATCCGCGGCCTTCATGGCCGATTACGCCCACTACGACGCGGCTCATTCACGCTATGTCCTCGGTCCGCCCGTCATCCCCGCGCAGGAAAATCACCCGCCGCGCGAGA
Organism: Candidatus Solibacter sp.; assembly: GCA_039932635.1. Classification (GTDB taxonomy): domain Bacteria; phylum Acidobacteriota; class Terriglobia; order Bryobacterales; family Bryobacteraceae; genus Solibacter. Next base: position 15,907 of record JBDTPR010000023.1, on the reverse strand, counting down.
CCTGGAACCCCACCTTTGAACTGGAACAATGGGACTACGCCCTGGAGATCGCGCAGCGTTGGCGCAAGCGCGCCGGACTCGCGCCCGAACCCAAGTGGGACGACATTCGCGCCAAACTTTCCCCGCTCCCCGTCAAGGACGGCGTCTACCTTGCCCACGAGAATTGTCCGCAGACGTTCACCGGACGCAATCGCGATCACCCCTCCATGCTCGGCGCCCTCGGCGTTCTCCCCGGCCGCAAGGTAGATCGCGAGACCATGCGGCGCACTCTCAAGAAGACCTTCGCCGATTGGAAGTGGGAGGACACCTGGGGCTGGGACTTCCCCATGGTGGCAATGACCGCTGCCAGCTTGAAGGAACCCGCGCTCGCCATCGACGCGCTCTGCATGAACACACCTAAGAACACCTGGCTCCCCAATGGCCATAACTGGCAGCGCGCCAACCTGCCGCTATATCTGCCTGGTAACGGCGGCTTACTGCTCGCCATCGCTCATATGGTCCGCGAGAACGCCTTCCCGGCCGATTGGAAGGTCCGCCACGAGGGCTTTTCCGCCACCGTGTGACTTGAGTCACTGTAACCCCTGGCGCCCGCGGTTACTCTCAGCTTTGGCAAATGGCCAAGAGAGGGTAATCATGAAGAAACTGTGGATTGCATTTGCGCTCGTCCTTGTCATCTCCTTCAGCGTCTTGGGCTGGATCGGCACTCGAATCTACCAGCAGATGCCGCCCATCCCCAATCAAGTCGTAGCAACGGATGGGACCGTCGTGATTCCAGCCGGTGATGTCGGCCGCGGCCAGAACGTCTGGCAGTCGCTGGGCGGTATGCAGGTGGGCTCCATCTGGGGCCACGGCAGCTACGTTGCGCCCGATTGGACGGCCGACTGGCTGCACCGCGAGGCCATGTTCGTCCTCGAGGAATGGTCCGCCACCGAGTACAGTAAGCCCTACGCGCAACTCTCCGCCGAGGATAAGGCCAGGCTGCGCGGCCGTCTCGAAGCCATGTATCGCCCCAATACCTACGAAGCCGCCACGGGCAAAATCCGCATCGCCCCGGTACGCGCGCGCGCCTTCGAAAGCTGCCTGAAGCACTATCAGGACATCTTCATCAACGGCCATGTCGCCTACGCCATCCCTGAGGGCACCGTGAGTTCGCCCCAGCGAATGCGCTACTTCGCGGCCTTCATTTTCTGGACCTCGTGGAGCGCCGTCACACAGCGTCCCGACGACGTCATCTCATACACCAACAACTGGCCGCACGAGCCGCTCGTCGGCAATAAGCCCACCGGCGAAGGCGTAATGTGGACCGGCGTCAGCATCATCATGCTCCTCGCCGGAATCTGCGCCATGGTCTGGTGGTACGCCTCGCAGGAGCCGCAAACCGACCACGGCACCCTGCCCACGTCGGATCCGCTCGGCAAATGGGTTTCCACCCCCTCGCAGCGCGCCACCGTGAAGTACTTCTATGTGGTGTCGCTCCTGATCCTGGTGCAGATCATAGTGGGCATGATAACCGCGCACTATGGTGTCGAAGGCGATGGTTTCTACGGCGTAAAGCTCGCCAAGATTCTGCCCTACAGCGTCACGCGCACCTGGCACGTGCAACTCGGCATCTTCTGGATCGCAACCGCTTGGCTGGCCGCCGGGCTCTTCATCGGACCGCTGGTTAGCGGCTACGAGCCCAAATTCCAACGCCTCGGCGTCAACGTGCTATTCAGCGCGCTGCTCCTGATTGTAGTGGGCTCGATGACGGGCCAATGGCTCAGCATCATGAACCGCCTGAGTGACAGCAACTCTTTCATTTGGGGACACCAGGGCTACGAATATGTGGACCTCGGACGCGCGTGGCAGATCCTGCTCTTCGTGGGGCTGCTGATCTGGCTCTTCCTTGTGGTGCGCGCCATACGCCCGGCGCTCAAGAATGCCGGCGATCAGCGCCACCTGCTCTGGCTCTTCGTCATGTCATCCGCCGCCATCGGACTCTTCTACGGCGCGGGCTTGACGTGGGGACAGCACACCCATCTCTCCATCGTCGAGTACTGGCGCTGGTGGGTGGTCCACCTGTGGGTGGAAGGCTTCTTCGAAGTCTTTGCCACTACAGTGATCGCGTTCTTCTTTACACGCCTGGGACTCATACGCCCCGCGTTCGCCGCCAAAGCGGCGCTGCTCTCGGCGACCATCTTCCTGGCGGGCGGCATCATCGGCACCTGTCACCACCTGTACTTCTCAGGCACGCCGACCGTGGCGTTGGCCTGGGGTTCGGTCTTCAGCGCCCTCGAAGTGGTGCCGCTCACCATGGTGGGCTACGCCGCGATGGAAGATCTGCGCCGCGGCCGCCTGACCGTTTGGGCGGAGCGCTATAAATGGCCGATCTATTTCTTCGTCGCCGTGGCCTTCTGGAATATGGTGGGCGCGGGACTCTTCGGCTTCATGATCAATCCGCCGATCGCGCTCTACTTCATGCAGGGGCTCAACACCACGCCGCTGCACGGCCACGCCGCGCTCTTCGGAGTCTATGGGATGCTCGGCATGGGCCTGATGCTGGTCTGTCTGCGGGCGATGAATCCGCGCGACGTATGGAAGGAAGGCTGGCTCAAGCTATCCTTCTGGACGATGAACGCCGGCCTCTTCGCCATGTGTGTCGGCAGCCTGCTTCCGGTCGGCCTCATGCAGACCTGGGCGGCCGTGGACCAAGGCTACTGGTATGCGCGCAGCACGGAGTTCCTCGGCACCCCGCTGATGCAGAACCTCCGCTGGATGCGAGCCCCCGGCGATGCCCTCTTCGCCTTGGGTTGCGTAATCCTGGTGGCCTTCATCTTCGCCGGCCGCAACGCGAAGGACGCACCCGCAGAGGTTCCTGCCGGTGCACTGCCGGAGCGCGCGTAGCCCAGTAGGGCGGCCCATATTGGCCGCAGCCGGCTTTCAGCCGCCTGAACGGCAGCCGCCCCACAAGGGTTAGGCGCCGTTCGGGTACAGGCGGCGGAGTTCTTGTGCCAGCGGTTCAACGGATTTCGCGAAGATCATTTTGTAGGACTCGCAGAAGTAGTCCAGATCTTCGAAATTGCGATTCGGGCCGTGGCGGAATTTGGGGCAGCCCCCGTGGCATAAGGACTGGTATTCGCATGCCTGGCACGCCGCGTGGTCGAGCGATTTCTTGCCGGCGAAATTGAAGCGCCGCTGGCGGCTCGCGATCTCGCGCCATGTGTCCGTCTCCACGTTGCCCAGCTTCCAAGCGTTCTCCACGAAGAAATCGCACGGGTAGACGTCGCCGTTATACTCCACCACCACGTAGCTGTCGCAACTCTCGTGCATCGTGCAGGTGCCGGGCTTTTGCCCCGCGACCGCTTCCGCAATGTTGTCGAAGCAGCGGATGCGCATCGACTGGCGATCCGGCCACCACGCCTCGAACATTTCCACCAGGAAGCGGCCGTATTGCCGCGGCGTGATGGTGAAGGGCATGGGACTGCCATCGGGCGCGAACTCGGCCAGCGGGAGGAATTGCAGATTGTCCACGCCGATGCCCTTGTAGAACGCGTAGAGTTCGCGCGCCTTATCGACATTGGCTTGGCTGAGGACGCAGAGGATGTTGAAATCCACCTTCTCCTTTTGCATCAGTTCGACGCTCTTCATCACGCGCTTCCAGGTGCCGCGCTTGTCCATGTGGAGGCGGAAGCGGTCGTTGATTTCCTCGGGGCCATCGAGCGAGATGCCGATCAGCCACTGATACTGACGGAATAAGCGGCACCAGTTCTTATCGAGCAGAATTCCGTTGGTCTGGAGCGCGTTGCTCACCGATTGCCCGCTGCGCCCGTAGCGCTGCTGGAACTCCACCAGCTTCTCGAAGAACTTCAGGCCGGCAAGGGTCGGCTCGCCGCCCTGGAAGGCGAACGTGCTGTTGGGATACGAGTAGTACAGGTACGAATCCACCAGGCGCTCCAGCGTGTCGAGCGACATGCGGCGTCCGGGCAAGGCGCTATACGGGTCGGCCTCGCGATCGAGGTAGAAGCAGTATTCGCAAGCCAGATTGCAAAGGGCGGAGGCGGGCTTAATGAGTAGTGAGGTGATGCGCGGCACGGGGCCGGCGGTCACCACTTCTTCACGTCCTCGGTCCACTTCTGCAGCAGGGTCGCGAGCTCGTCCACCATTGCCGGATTCTGGCGGCGCAGATTGACCCTCTCGCCGGGATCGGCTTCGATGTCCGCGAGGAAGAGCCCGTCGTCGCCGGTCAACGACTTATCGCCGTCCGGTGTGCCGTCGAAGGTTTTGCCGTCCTTCACCAGCTTCCATTTCCCGCGCTTTACGGCGAGTTGGCCGCCGCTCGACCAGTAGATGGCGTCGTGGGTGGACTTCGCGCCCGAGGTCATCGGCAGTGCGTCGCTGCCATCCAGCGTGCGTGCCGCGGGCAGGGCCGCGCCCATGGCCTTCGCGAGGGTCGGCAGGATATCGAGATGGCTGCCGGTCTCGTGGATCACTTTGCCCTTGGGAATCACGCCTGGCCAGTTCATGATCATGGGCACGTGCATGCCGCCATCGAACGCGCTAAATTTGTTGCCGCGGAACGGCGCGTTGTCGCCCGCCGTGGCCGGCTTGCCGTCGAGTCCGGCGCGCGGTTCGCGAGTTGCTCCGTTATCCGCCGTGAAGATCACGAGTGTGTTGCCGTCCAGGCGCAGTTCGCGCAGGGTGTTCATCACCAGTCCGACGCCGTCGTCTAGCGCGGCGATCATGGCAGCGTAGGTGCGGCGCTCGAGCGGCAGAGGCGGGAAGCGCTCCATGTACTTCTTCGGCGCGTGCATCGGATAGTGCGGCGCATTGAATGGCACGTAGGCGAGGAAGGGCGCGCCGCGGTGATCGCGGATGAATTGGGCGGCCTCGCGCGCGAAGAGTTCGGTGGAATATTGACCGTCCTCGAAGATTTCGGTGCGGTCGCGGTAGAGATCGTGATAGTTGGGAATGCGCGGCTCGCCCCAGTAGTAGCGATGCGAATAGAAATCGATGCAGCCCGAGTAGAAGCCGTAGAAACGGTCGAAGCCGTGCGCGATGGGGTCGGTCTCGGTGGTCTTGCCGAGATGCCATTTGCCGAAGAGTCCGGTGGCGTAGCCCGCGGACTTCGCGACCTTGGCGAAGGTGATTTCGGTGGCGCGCAGGTCGGGCCCGTTGCCCGGCACTCCAGCTCGGATGGGATAGCGTCCGGTGAGCAGCGCGGCGCGGGCGGGCGCGCAAACCGGCGCGGCGGAATACCAGTTGGTGAAGCGCGTGCCGCCCGCCGACAGCGCGTCGATATTGGGTGTGAGCAGATCCTTCGCGCCCCAGACGCCGAGGTCGTGACAGCCCAGATCGTCGGCCAGGACAATCACGATATTGGGCTTGCTTGCGGACTGCGCCGTCAGCGCCGATTGCGCCGCAACCGCCACGCTCCCGGCCAGCATCTCCCTACGGGAAATCATGCGGCCATGGTATCGCACGTGCGGATGCACTCCAAATGGCCAGGCAATCGTGAGCGGCACTCTACAATAGATGTGATGAAGCGGATTTTGCTGGTGGGGTTGTGCGCGGTGTTCAGTGCCGGAACGTGCGTTGCGCAGGCGTTACGCGTGTACGCGATCGATGTGGAGGGCGGCAAGGCGACGCTGTATGTGTCTCCCTCGGGCCAGTCCATGCTGGTGGACGCGGGTTATGCCGGCAATAAGAATCGCGATGCCGAACGCATTGTGGCAGCGGCCAAGGCAGCGGGCGTGAAGCAAATCGATTACCTCGTGATCACGCACTACCACACCGATCATGTGGGAGGCGTGCCGCAACTGGTGGCGAAAATGCCGGTGCGCAATTTCGTGGATCACGGCCTGAATTTCGAATCGAAGCCAGGCGGCGTCTACGACGATTATGTGGCGGTACGCGCCAAGGGTAAGCACATCGAGGTGAAGGCCGGCGATCGCATACCCATCGAGGGGCTCGACGTGCAGGTGGTGACGGCTTCGGGCGTGGCGATTAAGAAGCCGCTGCCGGGCGCGGGGCAGCCCAATCCGCTATGCGCCGCCTACAAGCCGATCGAGGTGGACAAGGGCGAGAATGCGCATTCGATCGGACTGATGATCACGCTTGGCAAATTCCGCGTGGTCGATCTGGGAGACCTTCATTGGAATCAGGAATTCGATCTTGCATGCCCTAATAATCTGCTCGGCACGGTGGACGTCTACATGACCACGCACCATGCCAAAAAGACTTCGGGCGCGGCGGCGCTGGTACAGGCGCTGCGGCCTAAGGCCGCCATCATGAATAATGGCGCGACTCTGGGCGCGAGCGAGCAGGCGTGGCAGACGATCCACGAATCGCCGGGGACAACGGATATCTGGCAACTGCATTTGGCGGAGGGCAACGATAAGGAGCACAACGCTCCCGGCGCTTTCCTGGCCAATCGCGGCGCCAAGGATAAGGGCTACTGGATCAAGCTCTCGACGACCGGCGACGGCACGTTCACGATTCAGAATTCGCGCAATGGGATGAAGCAGGTTTACCGGTAAGCGGGGCGGCCACGCGCGGTGGCCCAAACCGAGTTAGCCAGCGCTCCCTCACGGTCGCGGCTCTGACGGGGTACTCGCGCTGCAAACGTTTTCGAAAGTTGCAAGAGTTCGATTAGTTGCATCGATTTTTGCCCCAGACTATAATCAAAAACGTTTGCAATAACTATGGCCGTCACAATCAAGGATGTAGCGCGTGAATCGGGTGTGAATGTGTCCACCGTATCGCGCGCGCTCAATGGAGAATACGGCGTTCACGCCGATACGCGGGAACACGTGGTGGCGATCGCCCAGCGCCTGGGGTATCGTCCCAACCGCGTGGCCCGGGGTCTGGTGACCGGCCGCTCGCACACGCTAGCGCTGGTGGTCAGCGACATACGCAATCCCTTTTTCGCCGAAGTAGCGCGCGGCGCCGAGGATGCGGCATGCCGGGCGGGGTACGACCTGATTCTCTGCAACAGCGACCTGGATCCCGAGAAGCAGATGCGCTATGCGCAGTCGCTGATGGAAAAGCGCGTGGATGGAATTCTGATGAATTCGGTGTCGGCGCTCAGCCGGAAACAACAGGAGCAGCTTACCGCGCTCGGCGTGCCGATCGTGCTGCTCAACCGCACCGCCGCGCGCAGCGCCTTCTCCACCATCTGCGCCGATAACGAAGCCGGCGGCGCGCTGGCTGCCGCCTACCTGCTGAAACTCGGGCATCGCAAGATCGCGCACCTTACGGGGCCGCGCCATCACGGCAACATGACGGAGCGCGCCAAGGGCTTTGTCAACGCGCTGGAGGCAGCGCACAAGCCCGTGCACCCGGTGGTGCTGCACGGCAAGAATAATTTTCAGGGCGGTGTGGAGTTGGCGCAGAAACTTCTGGCGCAGCACCCCGGCATCACGGCCGTCTTCGCGGCCAGCGACATGATGGCCTTCGGCGTGATACGCGCCTTGATGGAAGCGGGCTTGCAGATTCCCGAGGACGTCTCGGTGATGGGCTTCGATAACGTGGAACTGGCGGGCATCGTGCATCCGCCGTTGACCACCATTCATCAACCGAAATACGAGATCGGCCAGGCCGCGGTGGAGATCCTGCTGCGCCTCTCCGGCGGCGGGCCGCACCAGAATCCGGAGCATCGATTATTCGGCGTCGAGCTAGTGGAACGCCAATCCTGTGTGGAGCGGAAGGCATGATCAATCGTCGCGAATTATTCCAGTCCGCCGGGCTCGCCGTAGCCGCGTCGCAAATTCAGGCAGCGCCGCAGAGCGGGCAGCCGGCAGCGGTGTCTACAGCAGAGTGGTTGAAGACCTGCCGCGCGCTGATCTGCGAGGCGTATAATCCTCCCTTTTACCCTTCCTTCGATTACAAGGCCGATAAGGCCGTGGCCATCGCGACCGCGTTGAATGCCGATTCGATGCGCTATCCGGCGGCCTCTTACTTCGCCTATTTCCCCACCAAATCGGGCTACCCGATCCATCCCGAATTGAAGGGCGATCCGTTCCGCGAGACGGCCGATCTCTGCAAGAAGAATGGCATGCGCGTGGTCGCATACGTGCCTCTCAATCATCCCTTCATGGACGCCAGTTCCAAGGATCCGCGGTATGCCGATTGGAGCAAGAAGTTCGCCGACGGCAAGCCCATGACCACGGAGCACTACGGCTTCGCCAAGTATTTCGAAGGCTGCCTGAACTCGCCCGTGCGCGACGTGATCCGCAACATGGTGCGCGAGGTGCTGACCCAATATCCCGTGGACGTGATGTATTTCGACGGCCCCTACATGGGCATGAACAACGCCAAGGAATACTGCCACTGCAAGTACTGCGAGGCGGCGTACCAGAAGCGTTTCGGCAAGCCCGTGCCCGCCGGGCCCGACGACGTGGAGTACACCGAGTGGTTGGCCAACGAAGTGGTGATCGGCTTCCTGGGCGAGATCCGCGAGATGATCCGCACTACGCGCGATGTGCCCACGCTCTTCAATGACACTTCACTGCTCAGCAAGCGCGAATGGCGCAATCGCGGCATCCCGGTAGTGGATGGCTTCATGTTCGAAGCTGCGGAAACTCCCGAAGACAAGCTCTTCAATCTGCAGTTGGGACACTCCACGGGAAAGGTAATTTGGACCTACGTTGGCACGCACACGCAGTACAACCGCGAGCACATGAAGAGCGATCGCGTGCGCGGATGGTTCAGCTATCCGGTGGAAAGCCAGGAGCTGCTGACCGATGGCGCGACCGCGCTGGCGGGCGGCGCGGGCATCGTCTACTGGGGACTGAGCCGCTTCTTTTACATGCCGCAGCCGCCGCTCTCCTATGAGAGCGGCCGGTACGTGAAGGAGACTTTCGATTTCTCGAAAGAGCATCAGGCGCTGCTTGCCGCCGCCGTGGGGCAGCCTGTCGCCGGTGTCCTGGTGAGCGATCAGACCATCGATTGGTTCACCGGCAAGCACCACGTTGCCAAGGGCTATGAAAACTACTATCACGGCGCCTGGCAGGTGATGAAGGACCTCGGTTACGACGCCGAGCCGTTCCTCGATTACCTCATGCAGCCCGCACAACTGGCTAAGTACAAGCTGGTGTACGTGCCCAATGCGCCGTGCCTCAGCGACGCGCAGTGCGCCATGCTGCGCGACTACGTCAACGCGGGCGGCACGCTGATCGCCACGCACCTCACCAGCATCGCCGACCATCACGGCAAGATGCGCGCGAACTTCGGGCTCGCCGATCTCTTCGGCGCGAAATTCGCCAATGTCGAACCCGTCGAGATTCCCGATCTCTACCTCAAGCTTCCCGATGGCGAGCTGATTCCGCAGGATCCCCAGGTGATGCGCTTCACCAATACGGGTGCGGGCGCGGTGCTTGCCGAGACGGTGGACCTGGGGCATCGCGGCAATCTGGGTCCCGCCATCGTGCGCCGCACGGTGGGTAAGGGCACGGTGATCTACATCGGCAGCGGCCTCGAGGCGGTGTACGCGGAGACGCGCATGAAGCGCCTGCGGGCGTACCTCGGGTCGCTCATCGATCCGGTGCTGGCCGCGCATCGTACTTATGAGGTGGAGCAACGCTCCGGCCTGATGCCGCAATACATGGCGACGCGCGACACGCTGCTGCTGCACCTGATCGCGGACACCGGCAATAAGACCAAGAAGCTGCGCATTCGCGAGGAATTTCTCCCCATCGCCGATGTGAAGGTCCGTGTGCGGGTGCCCGAAGGACGCGGCGTGCGGTCGGTCAGCCTGATGCGGGCCGGGACGAAATTGAATGTCGCAACGCGCGGTGGATGGGTGGACGTCACGGTACCGCGCGTGCTGATTCACGAGACTGTGCGGGTGGACCTCGCGTGAGCGCGCCGGTTATCGAGCAGCCTTCGCCGCTCCGCTGGCGAATGATCTCACTGGCCTTCTTCGCCACGGTGATCAACTATCTGGACCGGCAGACGCTCAGCGTGGCCGCGCCGATTCTGCGCGAGCAGTTCCACATGACCAATCAGGACTACTCGCGCGTAGTCTCGGCCTTCCTGTTCGCGTACACCATCATGAACGGGCTCTCGGGCCCGATGATCGATCGGTTGGGCACGCGCGTCGGCTACGGCCTGTGCGTGGCGTGGTGGAGCATTGCGGCGGCGCTGCATGCCTTCGCGCGCGGCACTTTCAGCCTCGGCGTATTCCGCTTTCTGCTCGGAATCGGCGAAGCGGGCAATTGGCCGGGCGCCGTCAAAGTGGTGGCGGAGTGGTTCCCTGAAAGGGAGCGCGCGCTGGCGGCCGGGATCTTCAATAGCGGCTCCGCCGTGGGGGCAATTCTTGCGCCGCCTATCGTGGCGTACCTGATACTCCACTTTGGGTGGCAGTCGGCATTCGCGTTCATAGGACTCGCGGGACTGCTGTGGCTGATCTTCTGGTTCACGATGTACCACACGCCGAAAGCCGCGGCGGGCGCGCCTCCGGAGGTGTTGGTGCCCGTGGGCAAGCTGCTGCGCACACGCTTCGTGTGGGCGTTCACCTTCTCCAAGATGTTCATGGATCCGGTGTGGTACTTCTACATTTTCTGGTTCCCCGAATACCTCAAGCACGCGCGCGGATTCGATCTGGCCAAGATCGGCATCTACGGTTGGATTCCCTTCATGGTGGCGGGCTTCGGCAATATTCTGGGCGGCTGGATGTCGGGCCGCCTCTTGAAGCGCGGGTGGAGCATCACGATGGCGCGCAAGACATCGGTGACGTTTTTCGCGGTGCTGATGACGTCGGCGATTCCGGCTGTGCTCGCGCCGGAGGCGTGGATGTCGATCGCGTTCGTGTCGGTGGCGATGCTGGGGTACACGGGCTGCCTGGCGAATATGCTGAGCTTCCCGGCCGACGTATTTCCGAAATCCGCCGTGGGCTCGGTGTACGGGCTCGCGAGCATGGGGTCGGGCTTCGGCGGCATGCTGTTCACGCTGATTACGGGATGGGTGGTGGAGCACTACTCGTACACGCCGGTGTTCTTCGGCTTCGGAATTCTACCGCTCATTTGCGCGACGATTTTGTGGACGCTGCTGGGTCCGCTGACGCCGGGGCCGCACACGGGCGTGCGCGAGGCGTAGCGGGCAGCAATCACTGGAACCTTGCAAATCTGGCATGGCGTGCCACAATTGCAAGGATGATCGCCCGCCGGATGAGGGTCCGCGGCAGCGCCGGGCACATGCAGGCTTCCGGCGATCCGCGTTCCCGCTTGATATTCTAATAGCCGCGTGAAATTGATTCTGCTCGCACTCTTCGCCGTCCTGCTACGGGCCCAGGAACCAGCCGGCGCAATTGTGGTCACCGTCACCGACGCACTCTCGCGGCTACCCGTGGACGGAGCCCGCATCGCGCTCCGCGGACCCGCGCCCGGCAGCGCCACCACCTCCGCTGACGGGGCCTTCCGCTTCGAACATCTCGTACCTGGCGAGTACAACATTACCGTCACCAAGTCCGGCTACCTCGATTCTACGAAGGGCTCCGTGCACCACGCGGTCACACTCAAGGCGGGCGTATTTACGGAAACTGCGTCGCTCGCGTTGACGCCGCTGGGCGCACTCGAAGGCGCCGTGCTGGATGAAGAAGGTAAGCCGATGGCCGGCGTCTACGTCAGCGTCGCCACCTTCTCTGTGCCCACTAACAAAGACGGGCGCTTCGCCTTCGAAGACTTGATCCCGGACACTTACCAGATAGTTGTCAACGTTCCCCACGCCATGCGCGCCGCCACGCTTTCGCGCGACGAGTCCACCGGCGAGTTCTATGGCTACGCCCCGGCGCAGTTTTATCCCGGCGCGGCGGACGCCCGCCTGGCGATTCCCGTTCAAGTGCCCGCGGGCAGCCGCTTGCGCAATATGGATTTTCGTCTTCGCCGCACGCACCTCGTCGAATTCGCCGGGCGGTTGGTAGATATCACGACCGGCCAACCCGCTAACGGCACGGTCCAACTGCTGGGTAACATTCCCGGCACGTCCGACCCACTCTGGACCAAGCGCTCCCCCGGTCCCGACGGCGCCTTCCGTTTCAGCCTGCTCACGCCAGGCTCTTACAAGCTCGCCGTCTTTAGGGGACCGTTGCCCTACATCGTGCCAATCGAACTCGGCAAGGCCGGCGCCGATGACATGCGAATCCCTGTCCCGCCATTGACCACGCTCACCGGGCGCATACGGGTGCGCGATCCGAAGCTCGTGTGGACCGGTACGCCGGGCATCAAAATTCGTCACCACAACGGCAACTCCATCGGCCCCACCGCCCCGTGCCTGGTCCAGCCCGATGGTGATTTCGAATGCTCCGAGGTGCCCCCGGGCGATTTCTTCTTCGACGTGGAACTCAACCAGCGTGTTTCGACCAAGTACCGTACCGTTCGCCTCGCGGTGAGCGAGATCCGCTTTGGCCGGCAGGACGCCCTGTATCGCCCGGTCGTTGTGGCCGAGAACGGCAACCCGCCGATCGAGATTCTGCTCTCCGATGAGCCCGCCGGTGTCGCCGGTAAAGTGATCGACGAGGCATCGAAGACCTCGAATTACATGGTGATGGTTTCGCGCCCTTCCACCCAACTCACAGTGGCTGCCACCGTTGGACCGCCCGATTTCCAGATCCCCACGCTGGCCCCCGGAGAGTACGAAATCACCGCCTATCGGGTCGGCGCTGGTATGCCGAAGGGCACATTGATGGGCGCGACCTGCCCGGAAACGTCCAAGGTCACGGTGCGCCAGGGGTCCGTGAGTTACATTACGCTGCGAGTGTGCGCGAGCGAGTAAGCGTTCGATTCGAATAGTACTTCAGGGCCTTGCGCGAAGGGTGTACAATCTTGGATTCAGGGGTAGTTGCCCGTAATCGGGTGTGGTCACACCCGATCAGGGGTAGTTTGTCTTGGGACGGCAAAGTCCCACCTTTACTTTCAACCCCTTAGAATGGTAGGCTAAGTTACTCATAATGCGTACAGTTGACTTGATTCAGCGCAAGCGCGGCGGCGAAGAACTGGCTCCCGAGGAGATTGAGTTCTTGGTTCAGGGATACACCAACGGTGAGATTCCGGATTACCAGATGTCGTCGTTTCTGATGGCCGTGTACTTCAAAGGGATGACTGACCGTGAGGTCAGCCGCCTGACGGAATGCATGCTGCATTCCGGCGATACGGTCGATTTGTCGGGGGTTCCCGGCGTCAAGGTTGACAAGCACTCCACCGGCGGCGTGGGCGATAAGACCAGCTTCATCGTGGCTCCGTTAGCCGCGGCGGCGGGCGTGGTGGTGCCGATGATGTCGGGGCGCGCGCTCGGGCATACCGGCGGCACGCTGGACAAACTGGAATCGATCCCCGGCTTCCGCACCGATTTGACGGCTGAGGAATTCCAAAAGCAGTTGGCCGAATTGGGACTGTGCTTCATCGGGCAGACTGAGCGCCTGGTGCCCGCGGACCGCAAGTTGTACGCGTTGCGCGACGTGACGGGCACGGTGGAATCGATCCCGCTGATTTCGTCTTCGATCATGTCGAAGAAGCTGGCGGAGGGCATCGACGCCCTGGTGCTGGATGTGAAAGTGGGCGATGGCGCGTTCATGAAGAAGCAGGTGGACGCACGTCACCTGGCTGCGATGATGGTGGGAATCGGCCGCCGCATGGACAAGAAGGTGCAGGCGCTGATCACCGACATGAATCAGCCTTTGGGCTTCGCGATCGGCAATGCGCTGGAAATCATGGAAGCCTCGCAGACCCTGCAGAACGCGGGTCCGGCGGACTTGACCAAGCTTTCGTTGGAACTGGCCGCGCGCATGATCTACCTGGGCAAGAAGGCGCCTTCGTTGGAAGAAGCCCGCTTGATCGCCGAGAAGCATCTAGTGGACGGTTCGGCGTACAGGAAGTTCAAGGACGTGGTGGCGGCGCAGGGCGGCAATCCGCAGGCGCTGGACAAGTTCGAATTGCTGCCGAATGCCACGGGCATGCGCGAAATCACTTCGCCGCGCGCCGGGTATGTGAGCAGCATCGGGGCAGAGGAAATCGGCCTCTCCAGCAACATGATCGGCGCGGGCCGCGATAAGAAGGACGACGCGATCGATCCCGCGGTGGGCATCATTCTCGAAGTCAAGGTGGGCGAGAAGGTGGATGCGGGCAGCGTGTTGTGCCGTATCTACTACACCAAGGAAGACAACGTAGACGAAGCTGCCGATATGGTTGAAGGCGCATTTCACGTTTCTTCGCAAAAGCCCGACGAGCGAGAGTTGATTTTGGAAGTTGTCGGCTGATGGGCCGGTTCACGGGTTTCCTGGGCCTCGCGGTGATCCTGGGAGTCGCGTGGCTGTTCTCCACTCATAAAAAAGAAATCAAGCTCCGGCTGATTGCCTGGGGCATGGGCTTGCAGTTCGCCTTCGCACTGTTGGTGCTGAAGACGGATTTCGGCAAGATCTTCCAGGGCATCGGCGATGGCGTCAACGCCATGCTGAATTACGCCGAAGTCGGCAGCCAGTTTTTGTTCGGACCGCTTGGCACCAAGGCCGGTCCGTTTGGCGTGGTCTTCGCGTTTCAGGTGCTGCCCATCGTCATATTCATCGCGTCGTTTTTCTCGATTCTTTACTACCTGGGTGTGATGCAGGTGATCGTGAAGGCCATGGCGGTCGGCATGCAGAAGATCATGGGCGTGAGCGGCGCGGAATCGCTGAACGTGGCGGCAAGTATCTTCATGGGGCAGACCGAAGCCCCGTTAACCATCAAGCCGTTCCTCGCGGGACTGACGGAGAGCGAACTCTTCACCATCATGGTGGCGGGTATGGCTCACGTGTCGGGCGCAGTGATGGCGGCGTACGTGAAGATCGCGGGTGTGTCCATCATTCACCTGCTGACCGCGGTGATTATGACCGCGCCGGCGACCATCATGCTGGCCAAGATTTTCATTCCCGAAACCGGGAAGCCTGCGACGGCGGGCAAGGTGGATGTGAAGATCGAGAAGACCGCGGTGAACGTGATCGACGCGGCGGCGCAGGGCGCGGGCGACGGCTTGCAGCTTGCGCTGAATATCGGCGGTATGCTGATTGCGTTTCTGGCGCTGATCGCGATGTGCAACGGGATCCTCGGATGGCTACACACGCTGCCGCTGTTGGGCTGGCTGCCGGCTTCGCTGGAACGCGTGTTCGGAATTTTGTTCGCGCCGGTGGCGTTCATCTTGGGCGTGCCGTGGAAGGATTGCGGCGTGATCGGCGATCTGCTGGGGACGCGCCTGGTGCTGAATGAATTCGTATCGTTCCTGAAACTCGGACCGCTGAAGGCAACGTTGGATCCGAAGTCGTTTACGATCGCGACGTATGCGCTGTGCGGCTTTGCGAATTTCAGCTCGATTGCGATCCAAATTGGCGGTATCGGCGCGCTGGCGCCCACGCGCAAAAGCGATCTGGCGCGGCTCGGGCTGCGCGCGGTAGCGGCGGGAACCATGGCCAACTTCATGTCGGCCTGCATTGCGGGAATGCTGCTGTGACGGAAGAAGCCAAGCGCTATATTCAAGGCCACACCGAGACGCGTCCATCGATTGGGCTGGTGTTGGGCAGCGGCCTCGGCGCGTTCGCCGATGAGCTGACGGAACGCACGGATATTCCTTATGCCGACATTCCGGGGTGGCCGCATTCCACTGCGGTGGGCCACGCCGGCAAGCTGATCATCGGCAAGTTGGACGGGCTGAATGTCGCGGTGATGGCGGGCCGGGCGCATGCGTACGAAGGCTACGCGATGCATCAGGTGACCTATGGTGTGCGCGTGCTGCAATCAATTGGCGTGCGGTCGATGGTATTTACGAATGCGGCGGGCGGCATCAATCTGGCGCTGGAACGCGGCGGCCTGGTCCTGATTACCGACCACATCAATCTGCAGGGCACGAATCCGCTGGCGGGACCGAATGACGACTCGCT
Organism: Candidatus Solibacter sp.; assembly: GCA_039932635.1. Lineage (GTDB taxonomy): Bacteria > Acidobacteriota > Terriglobia > Bryobacterales > Bryobacteraceae > Solibacter. Next base: position 30 of record JBDTPR010000023.1, on the reverse strand, counting down.
GGGTCCGCGCTTTCCGGATATGTCGGAGGC
>JBDTPR010000022.1:0-23420 GCA_039932635.1 Candidatus Solibacter sp. | reverse complement strand
TCTTCGTGGTGTCGAGCGTGGCGGTGGCGCTGTTCTGGGGCGGCTGGCTGCGTCCTTTCCCGAGCGTGAAGTTCCTGGAGGCGCCGCTGAATTACGGGACGCCGGTGCTGCTCTTTGTGGGAAGCGGCCTCGCGACCTTCCCGCTGATTAAGAAGCTGCGCGACGCGATGCAGCAGAAGGTGCTGTTGGTGGCGATTGGCGCGATCATGGCGATCCCGGCAGTGAATGCGGCGGTGATGGTTCGGGGTGGGGGTCAGTTCCCGGTGGGAATCCGCTCGATGTGGTCGATCAGGATGGTGTCGACCTGTTGCTTGCGCGGTTCGAGTTTCAGGCCCAGGGATTCTCGAAGGGCGTGGAAGATGTCGGTGGTGGGCGGGTTGGGGAGATGGCGGAGGCGGTCTTCGCGGTCCGGATCGTTGGCGGCCTGGGCGCTGGCTGAGGCTTGCGCCTGCTCGATAGATGGATCGGGTACCCAGGCGAGGTCGATGTCGAATTTTCCCTGAAGGCCTGTGAGGTCTTCCACCTGGCCGTCCAGGCGGGTTGACAGGGAGCGCGCCAATGTGGCCAGGGTCATCGAGCCTTTGAACGCGCCGTATCCGGGTCCACGGCCGATGTAGAAAAGGTTGTTGCGGCCGCGCACGAAGTTCGAATCGGACTCCTTGAACTTTGGGCCGTCCTTATCGATGAGGAGGGCGTAGCCGGGCCGGGTTCGAGTCTCCTTGCGGGCGGCGAGTTTGAACCTCTGGATTAATAGAGCCTGGAGGAGGGCCGGGAGTTGGTCTTTGGCGGCGCCTTCCGGCATGCGGGCGGCGATATCGAAGCACTCGGTTTCCAGCCAGGCTGGTCCTTCGATTTGGTCCATACGGACTTTGAAGGCTTCCATCAGGATGGGTTTGAGAGGCATACCTTTGAGTGAGATGAAGCCGGGGTCGATGGTGGTTTTGAAGTCGCAGCGGTCGGCGCGTTTTACGGAGGCTACTTCGAATTTGAGTTGGGCGGGTGCGGTCTGGGCGGGTGCGGTCTGGGCGGCTAGCGTGGAAAGGGCGATAAGCGATGCCGGGGCGAGGTTCATGGCGATTAATAGGTTATCGAATTTGTCGGGGCGCGTGGGCTTCAACACTCCGGCCTTCGGCCGGTGTACCGACTGAAGTCGGTACGCAGGCTGAAGCCCGCCCCACAAAAAGGCAGGAACACAGCAGCGCCACGGGCAGATTCATGCTACTGCCCGGTGCGCCGATATGATTCTTGGGTGCGACCGCTTTCGGGAGTTCGGAGGTCCAGCGGCAGGCGCGCTCAACCAAGGGTGGAGGTGCGTCAATAGGCGTATCTCCATCCGGTCATGGTTGGGGTGTGCGTGATACGCTTAAAGTCTTCTCATGTGGGCACCCGATTCCTGGAGGCAGAAGTCTGCCTTACAACAACCCGAATACGCTGACGCTGGCGAATTGGAACAAGTACTTAGCGATCTGCACACGCTGCCGCCACTGGTAACGAGTTGGGAGATTTTGCGGCTTCGCGAACAACTGGCGGAGGCGGCGGAGGGCCGGCAATTCGTGCTTCAGGCGGGGGATTGCGCGGAACGTTTCCTGCATTGCACGCCGGCTCGAATCACCAATACTTTGAAGGTGCTGCTGCAGATGTCGCTGGTGCTGGTGATTGGCGCGCGTCGGCCAGTGATCCGCATTGGTCGGTTTGCGGGACAGTATGCGAAGCCGCGCTCGGCGAATATGGAGACTAAGGATGGCATAAGTTTGCCTTCCTATCGCGGCGATAATATCAATCGTTCCGAATTCACGGCGGAAGCACGGCGTCCCGATCCGCAGCTTCTGATGCGCGGGTACGAGCGGGCTTCGATGACGCTCAACTTCATTCGCGCGCTGGTGAAAGGGGGCTTCGCGGATCTGCACCACCCCGAGTATTTCGACTTGGATTGGGCGAAGGATTCGCCGCTGGCGCTCGAGTACCATCGCATGGTGCAGACGATTAAGGACTCGCTGCAATTCGTGGAGAATGTGCTGGGCGTGCGCGCCGGCGATACCGATAAGATCGACTTCTTTACGGCGCACGAGGCGCTGCACTTGGGATACGAATCGGCGCAGACGCGCCAGGTACCGCGGCGTCCCGGATATTTTAATCTGCTGACGCATTTCCCCTGGGTGGGGCTGCGAACTAACGATCCCGACTCCGCTCATATCGAGTACCTGCGAGGGATCGAGAATCCTATCGGGGTGAAGATTGGGGCGGGGTGCACGCGCGAGCAGGTGGCTCGGTGGCTGGACACGCTGGATCCGGAACGCAGCGCCGGGCGGCTCACCTTCATACATCGTTTTGGGGCGCGTAAGATCGCCGATGCGCTGCCTCCGCTGATCGAGCATGTGCGGGCGGAGGGCGGCAAGCCGGTGTGGATCTGCGACCCGATGCATGGCAATACGCATAGTCTCGCCAATGGGATTAAGACTCGTAAGTTCGAGGATATTTATTCGGAAGTGGAGCAGTCATTCGAAATTCACCGGGCTATGAAGGGACAGCTTGGCGGGGTGCATATTGAGCTCACCGGCGAGAATGTCACGGAGTGCATTGGTGGGTCGGGCGGTTTGCAGGAGGCCGATTTGGCTCGGGCCTATGAGAGCGAAGTGGATCCTCGATTGAATTACGAGCAGTCTATGGAATTGGCTTTCCTGATTGCTCGGAGGATGAGTAGCGGGTCGCACTAGCGCGGGCCTTGTCGCTCTTTCCGGTTGGGGTTTCACCGCAGAGACGCGAAGACGCAGAGGAAAACGCAGAGAACACCGCGGAGGGATCTCGTGGCGAATGGGAAGGGTAACCCACGGGGCGTGGGGATGAAAGACAGGCGGGATTCCATCCCGCCGCAGGCTGCCAGCCTGCCCCACAGGCCGGTTTACAGGGGCGTTTCCGGAGAGAAGACCAGAGGGGGAAAGGCTACTCGTTGCCCGTGGGGACTTGCTTTGAGGCGGGCGGCGGCCAGTGCTTTGGCTTGTAGTTTTCGTCTACGATCAGGTCTTTCGTGCCGGGTGGCAGGACTTGGAGAGTTTTCAGGAATTCAATTAGCGAGTCTTGTTCGTACGGGGTCAGTTTTTGGAAGGCCTCGCGCGATTCTTTGGCTTCTCCGTCGTGGGCCAGCACTGCCTGGCGCATGGTGGTGAAGAGGCCGTGATGGAAGTAGGGCGGCTCGTTGGCGGCTCCCCAGAGGCGCTTGGTTAGGAATTTGCGATTGCCTTTTACGAACATCGGGGACCAGGCGGGGAAATTCTGATTGAGCGGCTCGCCCGGATCGTCCGGTTCGCAAATGTCGTGGAGCTTGAAATCGGTGTAGGCGGGCACATCGATGACGGCGCTGTCGGCTCGCGCCGGCGTTAGGCGCGGCTGCGGCAGCAGGGGACTGGTCAGATCTACAGATAGTGTTTTGGCGTAGCCCAGGCGCAGGTTGCCGGGCGGATTGTAGGGTCCCGGTTCGGTGAAGGCCCAGCCGGATTTCTCGAGCGGCAGGCTGGGCACGTGACAGACGGCGCAGCGCACCTTCTCAAAGGTCTTCTCGCCGAGCAGCACTGCCGCCTCGATGGCCGGATCGTTGGGGATCACGCGGCCCGGGGTCTGCATGGTCGCCTGGAATACGGCGAGGGCAGTGACATCGGCGCGCGTCATCTCGTTCTTGACGCCGTCGCCATCGGGATCGGTATCGAGGCCGAAGCGCTCGGTGGACTGAATGCCGTGATGCTGGTTCAGTGCGTTGTTGGTAAATTCACGCAGCGACACCACGTTGCCGGATTGGTGCCAGGGACGAATCACCAGGGTCGGCGGATCGTTCGTGCCGGTGGAGAGCAGGCTGGGGCGCGGAAGGCCTTCGACCTTGGAGATGTCCCAGAGGCCGTCGCGGGTGAGCGTGATCTTACCGAAGTGCACGCCTTTGGCGATTAGATCTTTGGTCTCGCCGTGTTTCAGAGTGCCGCGGATTTGCTGCAATTCGGCGGTCATCTGACGCGCCAGCATTTCCAGATAGCCGGAGCCGAACATGCCGGTGCTGGCGCGCGAATTACCGATGTCCTGGAGCGTACTCTGTTCGCGTTTTTCGCTGGCGGAGCCTTTGGTGGGCTGAGTATCCTTGCCGTCGAAAGAAACGAAGTCGAAGCGTTGGGCGAGGACGAAAACGTTGGCCACGAAATCGCCACCGCCGCCCGAGATGCCGTAGGGCAGGTTGTGGCAGCCGGTGCAGGAATTGGCGTCGGGCGCCGAGACGCGATTGAAGGCGCGCAGACCGCTCAAGGGCTGCGAGGGGTCGGCGAGAGGTAGCCCGGTGCCTTTGGTGAGGGGGCGTCCGGCGCCCTCCTGCCCGGTCCAGTTGGCGTCGAAGAGCTTCTTGCCGTAGGCCACGATGTCCGGGATCGAGTACTTGAACTCTTCGTCATCCTGCCAGTGTCGCGGGATGGAGACCTCCCTGCCGATGGGACTGGTTTGCGCGGCGAGGGGCAGCGAACCGATGGTCGTGCCGATGATCAGCGCACCCGCGAGAAGTGTCGAAAACCTAGTGGTCACAGGCACCTATTTACCGGGCAGGGGCACGGGAGCCGTGAGGCCGATCTGCAGGACCTGCTGTTGCCCCAGGGTTCCGCCGGTGAGAATCCCGGAGCCGGTGGCGATGATTTTTCCGTTACGCTGCACGGTGACGGTGATGCCTCCGGCGGGAATTCCGGTGATCAGGAAATTGCCGTTGGCGTCGGTGTTGGCATTGCGCACCCAATTCACATTGCCGGAGGAGCGCACGGTGACTTCAGCGCGGGCGAGGTCCACACCGCGGAGCACAGGGCCAGTGGCGCCGGGCTCCGGGGCTGCCACGCCGCCCGACAGGATGTTGGCTTCCGACGGATTCGGCGCGAGGATGGTGCGCACGTTGTACCCGCCGCCGGCCAGCGGGGTGAACACCAGGAACGTGTGGTCGATGTCGAACAGGCTGGTGTCGTTGAAGTACTGGTAGACGGCGGTGTTCGGCGTGACGTTGACGTTGACCTGAGCGCTGAAGTCCACGGCCAGGGAGGGCGTGTTCGGTCCCGGATTCAGGCCGGTGATGGAGCCTAAGTTGAGCGTGGTAATTCCGGCGTAGGCGATGATGATTTTGCCATTGGAGAACAGCTGGATCTGCATCGTGTTGGACTGGCCGTTGCAGCTGTAGTGCTGGACGCGGTCGTAGGTGACGACGTAGCGGCCCGGCAGGGTGAGATTGTGGTAGACGGTGGATGCGCCGCAGCGCGTATCGAGATCGTCGAAGAAGGCGGAGATGCGAGGCAAGGCCTGGAATTCCGGCAGGCTCTCGGTGTAATTGCTGGACGGCTGGCCGAAGGTGATGTAGCCGTTGGAACCGACATACGCGGTGGTCTGGTTGGTCCCATAGAACGGGAAGCTGAAGGGCAGGGTGGCGGTGAAGCTGCAATCGTCGCAATTGATGATGCGGGTGCCGTAGCTGGTTTCGAAACGGGCGGCGATCAGGGAAATGGTGCCCACGTCGGTGGAGCCGCCGCGCACGGGAATCAGGCCCGCGGAGCTGCCGGAGAGCGGATTATTGTTGGCGTCGGTGGCGGTGGCATTGGCGATGATGTTGCCCAGCACGGTGGGCACGTTGGCGATGGCGAAGCGGCCGTTTGCGCCGGTGACACCGGTGAGGCCGCCGGCGGTAGTGACCTGGGCACCGGCCACGGGCGCGGCCTGGTCGTTGACCACGAGGCCGGTGACGAGGGTGAGCGGATCGGGTACGACGGGCACCACGACGTTGGCGGCGGTGGCGACATTGTTGCCCAAGTCCGTGGCGCGCGCGCCGAGGGTGATGGAATTGGTGCCGCTGGGTACGGTGAAGGTGTATTGGAAAGGCTCGGTGGACGTGGTGAAGGCGATTTGCCCGTTGACCAGGAAATCCACGAAAGAGACGGCCACGTCGTCAGTGGCGTTGACGGTGACGGTGAGCGAGGCCCCGCGGTATTGGGTGGTGTTGTTCAGGGGCGAAACGATGCTGATGGTCGGGGCGACGCCTGCGAGATCCTGACGCGGCTGATACTGGCCGATATATAAGCGGCTATCGCCGTTGGCGCCGCCGCGGTCGAAGCCGCTGACGGTGCCCACCATGTAGATGAAGCTGGCGTCTACGGCGATGCCCATGCCGTTATCGTCGCGGTAAGGGGCGCAAGCGCCGGAGTTGGCGCAGAAGATCAGCGGGGAACGCGATTGGACCAGGGTGGGATCGCTCAGATCGGCAATCGGTACGCCATTGACGAAGAGGACGTCGGCGGCCATGGCGAAGGGACCGCCCAAGGCGATGTCGTTATCGCGGCCGCCATTGACCTGCCCCATGCTGCCAACGATCACGGGCGTATTCCTGTTGGCGATATTCACGCTGGTGATGCCGTTGGAAAAGTCGCCCACCACGGCCAGATTAGCCTTAAGCGCAACTGCGCGGGGATCGCCGGTGGAGGAGCTACCAAGGCCTACGGGTGCGGCCGGGTTGGTGACGTCTACCAGTTTCATTCCGCTGGTACCGCAGGCGACCGCGGCGAGAGTGGCCGCGGCATCGACATCGAGGTTGTAGCAGGTACCACCGATGTTGAAGGAACTGACGAGAATCATGGAGGCCGGGTTCGAGACGTTGACCACGGTGAGTCCGCTGCCGCTGGCGACGTAGGCCAACTGTCCGCGAACACGCGCGCCGCGCGCGGTGGAGCCGGTGCTGAAAGTACCCATGAGAGCCGGGTGCAGAGGATCGGAGATGTTCACAATCTGGATCCCGGAAGTGCCGGAGACGATGGCGCGCGTCCCCGCGAGGGTGACGTGCCACGCGGTGCCGGCCAAGGCGAGCGAGCCGACGACAGTTGGTGTCAGGCGATTGGTGGAGAGGCTGACGACTTGCAGGCCGCTATTGCCGGCCGCGACGTAAGCGTAGTCGCCTTGTACCGCGACGCCGTTGGCATAGCCGGGAACCGCCACGGTAGAGAGCCTGGCCGGGGTGAAATCCTGTACGGTACCGGTGACGGTCCGGGTGTAGCCGTTGGTCACTACGGTGATGGTGCAACTGCCCGCGGAGCTGGCGAAGACGCGTCCATCGGGGATTCCGAAATTACATTTCGCCAGATTGTCCGAGGTATAGTTTGTGCCCCGGGTGGTGCTTGTGAGGTCGATGGTGCGGTTATCGATCAGGTGCCCGGTGACGGTCAACTGCACGCTCGCGAGGTTGGTGAGGGTGTTGACGATCATGGTGAAACTGGCGGGCGTGACGTCCACGCGATCCATGGCGGCACCGAGGTTTAAGCTTGCCGGGTTGGTGGGATCGCTGCCTGTGCGGATTTCGGTCAAGTCCCAAACGCCGTCGTTATCGGTGTCGGCGATGAGCGGGTTGGTGCGATAGCAGACGGGCGTGGCGGCGGTGGTGCAGGCGCGGCCGGTGCCGTTGACTTCGTCGCCATCGTTGATGCCGTCGCCATCGGTATCGGCGACATTCATGTCGGTGCCCAACTGAAATTCGCGGAGATTGCTGAGGCCGTCGCGGTCGGGATCGAGGAGGGCGTCGGTGGGGTCGTGCGCGTTGAGTCCGTGGGAGAGCTCGAAATCGTCGGGGATGCCGTCGCCGTCGGAATCGCCCGCGCCCGAGGGCAGCACGCGAATCGAGATCATGCCGGACGCGCCTTCATTGGTGGCCTGGATTACGACGGTGCCCGTGGAGACGGCGGTGACGAGGCCTTCGCTCGAGACGGTGGCAATCGCGGGGTTGGTGGTGAGATAGGCGGTGCCGGTAGAACTGGCGGTGAGATTCTGAGTGGGGCCGGTGGTGAAGGTTCCGGTAATGGTCAACTGCGTGGCGCCGGCCAGCGAGGTGATGGTGGGTGTTGGCGTGGTGATCGTGATGTTGGTGGGAATGGGCGTGGTGGCGCCCAGTTGGATGAAGGAATTGAAGCCGGTGACGAGGTTGGGATTGATGGTGAAGAGCCCGGATTCGCCGGAGCGGGTGAGGCCGTTTTGCACGCAGGTGGCGCGGGCGCGGACCCGCCCGAAGCCGGCGGGCACGTTGGGAATTGTCCAGGTGCCGTTCGGATTGACGGTAGCATTCCGATTGAGAACGCTCACGGTGCAAAACTCGTTCAACTGCGCAGCGGCCGGCGTTACCAGACCGGCGCCGCATACCAGCGCCAGCGCTGCCCAGCGCGCTATTACTTCACCCCGCATCGACGATCCCATCATGGTACGTTCCTCTCGATCCCTTTGTAACATCGACTCGCCCGCTGACTGCTACTTACTGCGGTTTGAAGTTAGTGGCTTGCGGCCCTTTGTTATCCACGATGACCTTGCCCTTGGTCGCCCCGGTGGGCGCACCCTCGCTGCTATACCAGGTCTTCAGTGTCTTCAGCCACTGTTCATTGGTAGCAGCGGCTCCGGCGTCGCCCGTGAAATCCGGTTTAAAGCTATCGACCCAGGTGTGCGCGTTGCGCAGCTTGACGAGCAGGTCGTAATCATTGTCGGCGAGCGTGGTGGTGTTCCATGGCAAGTTAGCGGCGAAAGCCACGGCGCCGATAAAGGTGAAGCCGGTGCCGTCGCCGTTCAGATCGTCTGTGGCGACCTTGTAGCCAAGGTCCTTCTGGTCGGCCGCAATGATCGCCGAATTGGCGGCCAGCGGTGTTTGCGCAAGTGTCAATTGACCGATGGTGGGATTGACGGTGCCGCGCACAAAAGCGATGTCGTCAATCACCTTGAAATTGCCGGTGGAGGGCGGGCCGGCGGCGGGCGGATCGCCTTCGGTGAAGGCGGTGATTTTGCCGCGCGTGTAGACGATGCCGTTGAGCGCGGCATTAGTGAACATGGTGATCACGGCCGGGTCGGTGGCACCCTTGAGGGTCACGTAGGCATCCTTCCAGGCTTTGAAGGAATCGGCCTGGGCGGTGAGCGAGGTGCGCGTTTGACCGGGGTTGTCGGCGTCCAGGCGCCAGAGGCGTTCCAGCGCACCTTCCACGATTTCGCCGGAGTTGTTGCTGCCGTCGCCATCGACACCGCGCCAGTCGGTGGCCGTGGGAATGCCGGTCTTTTGGTCGCCCGCGGGATAGAGCGAGATGTAACTCTGCGTGCCGAAATACTGCGCGTTGCCTTCCTGCATGGCGAAGCCTTCACAACTTTCCACGTTGGAAGAATGCGGGCTGACGTTGCAGTTGTTGTTGATGCCGCGGTTGCCGTAGGCGCGGTAGGCGATCCAGTGCCAGGTCTCGTGATGAATGTCGGCGGAGGAATCGTTGTTCTGGCCGGGATTGTCGTAGTCGGAGAGCGCGATGCTGGAATGCGACCCGTCGCCTTCCACGTAGCTCGCGCCTTCAGTCAGGCGGGCGTCGGCAAGGAGATCGTCGGGCTGCGCCCAGCCGGCGTACATGGAGCGCGCGAAGCGCAGGGCGTCGCCATGGTGGGTGATGATGTTGGCCGAGGTGTTGAAGGTCCGCAGGATGCCCAGGTTGTGTGTGCCGGCCGCGAGTTGAGGGTGGACGAACGCCTCGACGTTGACGTCCAGGATTGTGGCCGTGCTACCTTCGTTGCGCACTTTAATGAAATGCCCGTCCAGCGCGGTGCCTTCGTACAGAATGTTCATGTACAAATTGGGCCCGCCGGGCAGCAGAAAGAAGAAGGTCATGGTGAAGGTGCCATCATTGGCCGCGTAGGCCGACCCTTCATCGGTATCGAAGAGAACGCCCTGGTCGCGGGCGATCACCTTGATGTACTTCACGGTCTGGTCGTTGCCGCTGTTGGCTCCGGTGAGAGTCTTGATGCGGCCGGTGATGGTGTATGAGCCGGTTGCCTGAAGGGGCGAGGCAAGGGCGGCAACGGCCGCGGCCCACAGAACCAAGGTACCTAATCGCGTATTCACTGCTGCCCTCCTTGCGCCGGAGCCAGTACGGTCCAGCGGCCCGCCGTGCGTTTAAGAGTGAATAATTTCTCAACCGTGCGCGATCCCGCCGCGCCCGTTTCGTCGGTCACCGAGGTCTGAATGCCCTTCAGGTACAGGTCATACATGCCGTCGGGCCTGGCCCTCAAGAGGTCCGCTACCTGGGCGCCGGTCAGGGCGGGGAGCGATACGGTATTCACGTTACGCACTTTGGCGCGGATGAAATTGTCATTTTTCCGCGCGATCAGCAGGCGCGCTGCCTGCGGTGTGGTGCCGGTGGCCGCAGCGAGTTTCACGGCATCGCCGGCCATCACGCCATCGTAGTAGTTTCGGATCACGGCGATGATCGCGGTGCCATCCGGAGTGCCGATGCCGGAGGCACGCGGCTTGGCCTGCTGTAAGGTGCGGCGCCTGGGCTGCGCACCGTTGCGGAGCAGGGTGTCCACATCGGCGGGACCGCCGGCCTCGCGCATCTGATTTTCGTAGAGCTGGAAGACGCGCTGCACCTGCTCGCGGGGAAGGCGGGGCCCGGCGCTGGAGATCCACGCGCGGCTGGCGGCGGCGAGTTTGCGAGTGTGATACTGGCGCACGGCGTCGGGCGGATTGGTCATGCGGCCGACGGCTTCCTGCGCCAGGCGCATGAGGTCCTGCGAGCCGGTGACGAGCTCGTTGTGATTGGCGAAGCGCAGATTGGGCTGCAATTCCGCCTCGCGCTCCATCAGGGTTTCGACCAGATCGAGGGCGCGCCGCGAAGCACCGTCGCGATCGATATCGAGGGTGCTGGTTTCCAGTTCACGCCGTGATCTGTCGAGAAATCGCTTGGCCAACTGGCGGGCGTCTTCCACGCGGCCGGCATCGTAAGCGTCCAACATCGGCTGGTAGAAGACCGCCGTCTCCGACGCGCGCAGCGCCATGGCACCGGGGATTATGCCGGCGAGAGCGGCCAGCAGAATGGTGTTGCGAATTCGATTGTGTCTCATCATGGCTCTCTTCCCTACCTCAGGTTCAGCTGGAATTTGTAGACCTGGATGCCGTTGGCCGCGTTGTTGTCGGTGTCGCCAAAATTGCCGACATCGTCGCGCAGGTCGCGGAATTCCACGTCATAGAGTCCATCGGCCAGATTGTTGAGTGCCGGCGCATCGGCCTTCACATGTTTGGCGAATTGCGTGCCAGTCAGGGTCAACGCGCCAGCGCCGGTGACGATGGTTTCATTGGCGCCCTGCTTCATCACGATTTTGAGCGCGGTCAGCACATCATTGATACCCGCCGAGCGCGAAACGCCGGCCGCAGCTGCGTCGGTGAGGTCCGCCTCCACGATGAGCTTGATGCTGGCCGATCGCGTATCGGTATCGTCAGTGCCGTTCTTGGTGCCGATGATTTTGATTTCGTACGGCCCGTTTTTGGGATTGGCGAAGGCGCCCGCATTGGCCCCCTGATTCCATTTGATACCAGTCCAGGTGGTGGCGTGGTCTCCGGAACTGGTGGCCAGGCCCGTCTGTTTGAAGACCAGGGTACCGGCCGCGTTTTTGATTTCGAGCGAGACCGAGTCGTAATTGCCACCCGCCGGGGCGACGCGGTAATTGATGGTTCCGTCCGTCCCGAGGAGCAGCGATGGGGTGGGCGCGGTGGAAATCACGGAGATGGAGAGTCCCACCTTCACGGTGATCGATTTCGAATCCGACGCTCCCGAGTCGCAGGTATAGGTGACGGTCAATACGGCGGTGCCGTTGGTGAGCCCCTTGAAGCTAACGGAGGCACTATCGCTGGCGCCGACGATTACGGCCACGGCAGGATTGCTGCTGCTCCAGCTATAGGTGCCCGGCGAAGGGGTTCCGGTAGAGGAGGCACTGCCCGTCGCGTTGATGTCGAGCTGGATGGGACCGGCGGTCCCGATGGTCACGTTCACGGTTTGCGCGCCGCCGGCCGCGGCAGGATTGCCGCCGCAGTGCCAGCCCGCTTTCAAGACGCCCGAACCCGGGCTCGAAGTGATGGCGAGGGCGTCGGCACTCACGGTGCCGGTGCCGATGGCGACGAAGGCGCCGATGTCGTGATCGAACGAATACATCTCGGTGACTGCGTGGGGCGGCAGGCCGTCCACATTGGGCATGGAGATTACCGCCGGCGGATTGAAGAGCGCACCGGCCGGTTGGATGGTCACCAGGAATCGCGGCTGCTGTCCGAAGCCCGGTACCATCGGCATCTTATCGGAGTTCACCAGGGTGGCGCTGACGCACCCGCTCTTGGAGCCTCCGGGGAAGGTCACCTGCCCCGGCGCAAAAGTCAGCGCGAAGCCCGGCGCTTCGACCATGGTGAGAGTGCCGCCGCCGGTGGTCTGCGTGACGCAGAGGCGGTTGTTGCTCAAGGCTGGCAGATAGATGGGCAGGCCGACCGTGTTCACCTGCCCGGCAACGGTGACGAGGTCGTAATCGAGGGTGGGGAAGGTGACGTTGGGACGGGTTGCGGTGCTGCCATCGACCAACACTTTGACATAGCCAACGGGGGCGTTGACCACCGTGAACTGGCCTTGCACATTGGTCTGCACGCTGGGCAGGGTGGTGACAATCTGACCGTTGGAGGTGAGCAGATTGCTGAGGACCGCGCGGACCGTGACACCTGAAATCGGGCCGCCGCTGTTATCCAGCACGACGCCAGTGATGGTGGTATCGGAGGCATTGCCCGGGACCTTGCCGGAGGCCGTGAAGGTTGCGGGAGAGGCGGGATTGCCAGGGAAAGTCGCCTGCACTACGTTGTTGCCGGCGCCGCCGTTGGGGCCGAGGGTAAGGGTGCCGGAGACGCGTCCGTCGGAATCGGAATTCACTATGAAGGCGGATTGGGAGGCGAAATTGCCGCCGCCCGCGGCGACGGTGAAGGTCACGGGCACGTTGGCCAGACGGTTGTTGCCTCCATCCACGACGACTGCGATGAGGGGACGCGGCAGCGCGGAATTTACCGCGCCGGTCTGCGCGTCGCCGGTGTCCACCACGATATTGCGTGGTCCGCCCGGCGTGCCGGTGGCGATGAAGATGGCGGTGCCGTCGTAGCCGGTGGAGGTAGCTTCCACGCCGTTGCTGCCGGAGCCTGCGCGGGCACCGAGAGTCCAGTTGACTTGCGCTTTGCCGTTGCCATCGGTACTGACGGCGATCGAAGGCAGCAGCGGGGCGCCGGGGCCAACGAGCCCGTTGTTGTTGCTGACACGAAATACTACCGGCACGTTGGGCGCGGGATTGCCGTTAGCGCCGATCAGTTGCACGACCAGCGGAGCCGGCAGTTGGGTGGAGATCGCGGCGGTCTGGTTGTTGCCCGAGATCAGGCGGATTTGCGAGGGCGCCAAAGCCTGGCGGGTTACGGTGATGGAAACCGTTTCCGAGTTGCCGACGCGGTCGCGCGCCACTACCTGAATGTTGTTAGAGCCCAGGTTCAACGGCACGCCGCTGAGAGTGAAGGAGCGGTTCGAGACGTTGGCCGAAAGGCCGTTCACCGTCACGCCGGCCTGCTGATCGTTGACTGTGCCGACCACGATATCGTTGACGATGCCGGTGACGGTTATGGTGGCGTCGGTGGTGGTGAAGTTGTTAGGCGGCTGGGTGACGGCCACGTGCGGCGGACTGGTATCGAGGGTTGCGAGAACGGTGGCGGTGTTCGAGCCGGAGCTTGCGGTGATGTAGTTGGGGCCTTCGCGGAGAGGCAGCGCCACGCTGAACAGGCCGTTGTTGACGGGCGTGGTCAGATCGTTGACTACGATGGAAGTCGCGGTGCCGGCCACCGATCCGGTGACAGTGGTGGGTGAAATATTGAGATAGGCCTGGTTCGCGGGCGATGTAATGGTGATGCTCACGGGACCTGAAATGATCGGTCCGCCTCCGCCACTACCAGGCCCGGAGATTGTGCCGTTGATTCCGGCCGATGGGGAGCGCACGGGCGAGCCGCGGAAGGCCGCGGAGACGCGGAAGACGATGGTCCCCGGCGTGGCGATATTCAAGGTCACGCGCAGCGAGAAGATGCCATCGCCGGCGGCGGCGTCGCCGTTCACGCCATCGTCATGCAGAGTGCCCAGGATGGCGGTCAGCACATTCGCGGAGGTGCGCTGCTGGAGGTTCACGCTGGAAGGAATCAGCGTGGGATCGCCGATGGGCGCAGTCACCAGCAACTGGGTAGGCGTCCCGGCGACGATAGTGGTCGGCGTCACTCCCACGGCGCCGATGGTGGGTGCGGCCCAAAGAGTCCCCGAGATCGCGCCGGCTAATGCCCCTGCAATAATCAGTCTCATGCTGGTGCGCATTTATCTCCCCTGCCCCTGCTGATTGGCTTCACTGGTTGCCGGGGCGGTCACATCCAGAATTACGGGCACGCCCAGCGGACTGTTTGTCGCCTCGTTCGAATACACGTAGATCGCGCTCTCGTAGTGCCCCGGTTCGAGCTTCGAGACATCCACGCTCACGCGCTGATTGAGATCCAGATGGCCGGTGGTAGCGAAATCGGGCGTCACCTTCACCCAGGGATCTTTGGTCAGCACAAAGAAATCCACGTTGGCGCTCAACGCGCCTACCTGGATCAACTGCGACGCCGGCGCCGCGTCTCCTTTTCGGTACTTAAAGGTGAAACTCACCGGCGAAGAGTACAGGCTCGGTTTGGCCCCCACGCGCACCGTCACCGGTATCGTGATTTTTTCATTCTTGCTGTTGGTGAAGACTACGGTGCCGAAGTACTGGCCGGGCTCGAATTTCTCCGGATGCACGGCGACCGAAACATTCGCCGGAGTGATGCCGCGGCTGGTGATGGCCTGGATCCACGAGGTGGGCGTGGTTACGGTGAACGCCACGTCGGGTTCCGCCGAGACGAAGATAGACATGGGCGGCGGCGCCAGGCGTCCCGAGACGTAATCGAAGGTCAGCGAGGTGATGTCGGTGAAGAATTTCGGCGGGGGCGGGACAAAGAGGCTGGTAGTGATGTCGTCCACGGTGAACGAGCTGCCGCCGGGAGCGCTGGATAATTCCACCTGTGTGAAGCCGGTGTCGCTGGTCAACTGCACGGCTTCGTTCGGCGTTTTCCCGGAGCCCAGGCGATTATCGCCGGCCGCGGTTGTCTGTGTGATGACACCGCCGTTGGGGGCGACCATTTTCAGAGTCACCGTCTGGGAGTGCGTGATGTAGGCGGTGAAACTCTTCACCGGCTGGTTGAACGTGACCTTGATGGGTCCACCGATGTCGCACACGACCTTGTTGCCGGAGCGCGGCGGGAACTCGGCCTCGTTCAGCGACGCGGCCGATTGCAGCACCGTGGCATTGGTGAAACTCACCCCTGCGATGGCGGCGCCAGCGGCCTGCCCTTCGGGCAAACTCTCAAAATCCAGCACCGGGCTTTGCGCCAAGGCGGTGCCGGAAAGACCCAGTAAAGAGCAGAATACGAGAACAGCCGTTCGCATGGAGTAGTCCCTCGGATTACGGAAGGGTACCACGGTTGGCCTAGACTGTACAGTCGGAATGGTACTAGGAGGGGGAGTTCTAAACTATTACGTAGAAGCAACTTAACAGGGAGGAGCGGGGCTGCCGTTACGAAATAAACAGTACCAGGGATGGGTGGGAACGTCCCAATAAAGAGTTTCGGCGCGGCACAACCTTGATGGGATGCGCCGCGCCGATTGTTCTGAACTGCGAACTAAACTGGGTTGTTTATGCGCCGGCCGGAGGAGCAGCAGGAGCGGGGGGCGTCTTCTTTGCGGCCTTCTTCACGGGCTTCTTGGCGGCGACTTTCTTGGCAGGTGCTTTCTTCGCCGGGGCTTTCTTCGCCGCAACCTTCTTGGCCGGAGCCTTCTTGGCCGGAGCCTTCTTCACAGGCGCCTTCTTGGCTGCCTTCTTTCTCCTCATCGAATACTGAATTCCCATACTGGGATAATTCATCTTATACCTAAAGGTTGCAAGTGACTAGAGAATTAAGTGGCAATCTTGTCTCAGATATGCTTTCGGTAACTAGTTGTAATCCGACTTAGGCAGTAAGTCAGATCAGAGCGTCTGCCCGCACCAGGCACAGTGAGTCCAGTTCGGCTGAATGGTTCGATGGCACTGCTGGCACGAGGGCTGCACACCGCCTCCGCACTTGGGACAGAAGGCATGCGAAGCATGCACTCCAGCGCCGCAGCGTGAGCAATACACCATCAGCGGCTCACGCAAAATAAAATACAGAATGATACCGATGCCGTTGAACAGGAAGATCGCCAGCAGTGTCCACAGGATGTGCCGCATGCCGCGCCGGCGCGCGTCTCCGTAGACGTAGCCGATCAACAGCGTGTAGCCTGCGAGCAGCAGGGGCATGACGACCGGCACAACCAACTTCAGGAATCCGGGCGCGTGGCTGCGGACCATCGCCACGCTGCAGAGCATGAAGCCGAGCAGAAAAATCACTCCCGCGGTTACCCAGCCTCCAAACGGGATTACGCGTGCACGCGGCGGCATGGGCGTCATACGATGCTCCTTTCCGTGCGGCGGCGGGCCGCCGTCAGGACGAGCGCGGCAGTGGTGCCGAAGAGCGACGACACAGTGGCGCCGAGCAGCCATACGAAGGCGGCTTGATCTCCGAGTTCGTCTCCCAGTATGACGCGCAGCGTCTGTCCCATGGCCAGCACCAGGACGAAGACAAGGACCGCCGCGCCGACCGCAAAGTACGATCCCTGGCGGCGATCGGCCTCAACCAAGAGCAGCGCCGCCGTGCGAGTTACCAAGTGGTCCGGGGGCTGCGGGGCAGGCAGCGCGCGCATTTCGGCCGAGAGCCCGGCGTAGTCCTCGAGTTCGGCGGAACACTGCGGGCACGTGACGGCGTGCTCGTGCACGCGACGCTCTTCGGCGGGTTCCAGCAGTCCGGCGGCACTCAATGCCAGCCAGCTTCGAACGGTTTCGTGCTCGCTCATAAGAGTTGTTCCCTGCAAAGCCGTTGCTTCATGGCTTCCAAACCTCTACGCACCCGGCTTTTGACGGTGGAAAGCGGAGTACGGGTCACCTCCGCGATCTCTTCCAATTTCATGCCCTCTTCGAAACGCAGCGTCAACGCCTCGCGGTAGAGCGCGGGCAGCGCGGCCATGGCGGCCGCCAGAATTGCGGCGCGCTCGCCGGCTAGTACGGCGCTCAATGCATCGGGAGCGTGGGCCGGCAATTCGAACTCATGGTCTTCGAGGCGCTCACCGGGACGCCGGCGCAGCAGGTCTATCGCCGCATTGTGCGCAATGGCGAAGAGCCAGGTATCGAAACTGCGCGCGGCATCGTAGCGGTGCAACTGCCGGACCACATGCAGCCAGGTCTGCTGAAACAGATCGTCGGCCGCCGCGGGGTCGCGCACCAGGCGCGTGAAATAACGATAGAGACGGTGCTGGTAAAAGGCTATGGTCTCCGCTAGCGCCGCCGGGTCGCCGCTCCGAAGGCGCGTCACCTGGACTGGTTCCGCCACTGGGAAGTTCCCGTCGATTGCCGCTGGGTAAATCATAACCGCACCCGGTATACGCCGCTACCCGCAAAAAAGACGCAATCGGACCGGCATATGGAACCCCGTCGTGGTGATAAGATGAGGGGCTATTCTGAAGCTCTTTATGGACCATATCCTGTCGATAGTCCTGTTTACGCCACTGGTAGGCCTACTGGTGCTGCTGTTTGTGCCGTCCTCGAACGCGCGCGCCATGAAGCTTTGCGCCAATATTGTGGCTTTCATCGGCTTCCTGGTTTCCCTGCCGCTGGTGTTCAATTTCGACGCCACGAAGGACTACCAGTTTGAAGAGAAGGCGCAGTGGATCCCCACCATCGGCGCCACTTATCACATCGGCATCGACGGCCTTGGCCTGCTTCTGGTCATGCTGACGACGGTGGTCGGATTCCTGGCGATCCTCTCCAGTTGGAATGCGATCGACCACCGGCTGAAGGAATACTACGCGTTCTTCCTGCTGCTGCAGACGGGTATGCTCGGCGTCTTCATGTCGCTGGATTTCCTGCTGTTCTTCGTGTTCTGGGAAACCGTTCTGGTGCCGATGTATTTCATCATCGCCATCTGGGGCGGTCCGCGACGTAGTTACGCTTCCATCAAGTTCATGATCTATACGCTGATCGGCAGCGTGCTCATGTTCCTGGGCATACTCGCGCTCTACTTCCAACACACCGCGCAATTCCAGACGGTAAGTTTCGAAGTCGCCGATTTGATGCGCACGCAGATTCCAGAGAACATGCAGTGGTGGGTCTTCTGGGCCTTCTTCGTCGGCTTCGCCGTGAAGGTGCCGATGTTCCCCTTCCACACGTGGCTGCCCGACGCGCATACCGAGGCGCCCACCGCTGGCTCGGTCGTACTGGCGAGCGTACTCCTCAAAATGGGGACTTACGGGTTCCTGCGCTTCTCGCTTCCGCTGCTGCCTGCGTCCGCGAAGAATCCCGTCATTATTAATGCGATGGGTATTCTCTCCATCATCGGGATTGTGTACGGTGCGCTGGCCTGCCTGATGCAAAAGGATTGGAAGAAGCTGGTCGCCTACTCGTCGGTGAGCCATTTGGGCTTCTGCACGCTGGGTATTTTCGCACTCAATCCCGCCGGAATTTCAGGCTCGATTCTGCAGCAGATCAACCACGGCATTTCCACCGGCATGCTCTTCCTGATTGTCGGCGTGGTGTACGAAAGGCGTCACACCCGCGAAATTTCCGAATACGGCGGGCTGCTCAAAGTCATGCCCGTGTTCACGATCATCTTCCTGCTGGCCGCGCTGAGTTCGATGGGCATGCCGCCGCTCAACGGCTTCATCGGCGAGCTTACGATCATGGGCGGCGCCTATCAGATGTCGTTCAATTGGGCCTTCTGGGGAGCGGTCGGGATCGCGCTGGGCGCGGCCTATTTGTTGTGGCTGTTCCAGCGCACCATGCTGGGCGAGATCAAGGAAAAGAACTCGCTGCTTAAGGATCTCTCGGGGCGCGAGATCGCGGTATTCGCCCCGCTGGTAGTGTGGGCCTTCTGGATCGGCTTGAACCCGCAGCCCTACTTCCGGGTACTGGAACGGCCGGTGGCGCACATTGTGGAACGCGTGCATCCCGGCTACTACGCCGAGCGCCACCTGGCGAATCCGCTGGACGGTCCCGCGCGCCAGGCCGGGCTGCGGTAAGCGCTACTTCCTTGGCTTGGGCGTGTAGAGCGGCGGCAGTTTGTTGGGGTCGCCGAATTTCCAATCCGCCGGATTGCGCGGCGCCTGAAAATCGTTGGTGCTGAAAATCTTCCAGGGCTCTCCGGGACGCGCTACGCCCAACATCAGCGCCAGTTGGGCACGCGGTCCCTGGAAATACGAAAGCCTCAGCGTGTGAATTCCGCCCTTCAGGCGCAGGCTGCATTCTTCCGCCTTGAGTGCGTGGCCCCCGTCGTTATCGATGACCAACTTGCCATCGATGTAGAGTATCGACCCATCGTCGGAGGCGACGATAAAGCGGTACTTGCCGGGCTCTGAGATGTAGAAGTAACCGTTGTAATCAATCGCAAACCATTCGAAGCGATCGGTCACACCGGGGAAGCCCTCCTGGAAGTTACGCGGCCGTATGTTGAGTTCCCGGGTGTAAATGGAGCCCACCGGCTGCAGTTTTTTGAAGTTGGGCAGCATGAGGGCGCCCGGCGGCAGAAGATAGATGTCGCCGCGCAGGCCGAAGCCGTCGACCACAGTCACGCCGAAGGTGGTGACAGGTCCTTCGGGAAGCGGGCTTTGTGCGCAGGACGTCGCAAGCGCCAGTCCGAACACGGCTATCGTGTACCCAGGGACCATCCCTTCATTCTAGATGTCTTAGGAGTTATTCAGTGGGAGCGCGCCCACTGAGTCATCAGGATAATTACCAGATTCCAACTTACAATGGCCGCAAACCAATAATTCAGGAAGACCACGATCCTGGGCCGTTTGACCTTCATGGCAATCGCTACGAGCATTACCGCGATGATCTTGGCGATCAGAAGCGCGGCCACCGGACCGACGCTCATCAGCTTGCCGAGGAATGCGCTGCTCTCTTCCGCTCCCATTTCCAGCCCGAGGAGGGTCGTAAAGATGTCCAGCATTTGCAACGCGATAAAGATGGGGAGAGAAGGTTCGGGGAATCTCCTCCGCGTGTCCAGCGTTATTGGAAAGCTCATCGATGATGACCATTCTGTTATGCTGCCTAACCTGGGTCCAGGTTATCTTTTGTTAGGTCCTGCTACAATCGGCCTGCATGTCTCCCGACTTGAAGGCCTTGGCGCAATTCGACACGCCTACTATCTGCAACACGATCGAACTTTTCGAAGTCCGCCCGCGCACCGCCGGATATATGGATTCGCGCATACGGGCCTGCTTCCCCGAGATGCCGCCCGCAGTGGGCTATTCCGCCACGGTCACCATGCGCTGCGCCGAACCACGGCGCGAAGGCGACGTCTACGGATCGCTCGACCAGCAGGTGGCGCGCTTCGACGAACTTCCCGGACCGCCGATTGTGGTGTACCAGGACCTGGACGATCCGCCGGTCGCGGCCACGTTCGGCGAGATCATGTGCACCACCTACCAGGCATTCGGCGCCCAGGCGCTGATCACTTCCGGCGGCGCCCGCGATCTGGATCAGGTGCGCCGCCTGGGCTTTTCCGCTTTCAGCAATGGCGCCATTTGCTCGCATGGCTACAGCCACATCGTGGACCTGCACTGCCCCGTGCGCGTCGGCGGACTCACCGTGCGTGCCGGCGATCTGCTACACGCTGACGCCAACGGTATCGCGATTATCCCGACGGAAATCGCCGGCGAAGTAGCGGACGCGGCGGTGGAATACATGGCGGCGGAGGCACTCCTGTTGGACTATCTGAAATCGGGCTCGCCGCAGGTACCGGCGTTCGCCGATGCGCGCCGCGCGATGATGGACGCGCTCGGCGTGCTGTCGCGGCGGCTGCGCGCCAGGTAGTCCCGCCTGCGATACCATCTCTAGTATTCGATGGCCCCGATTCTGGAACTTCGCAAGCTGGTGAAGCATTTTCCCGGCCAGCAGGCGGTCCGCGAAATCTCTCTCTCGATTCCCCAGGGCAGTTTCTTCTCGCTCCTCGGGCCCTCGGGCTGCGGCAAGACGACTACACTGCGCTTGATCGCCGGCTTCGAAGAACCCACCTCGGGCGATGTCCTGCTCAACGGCGAAATCGTCAACCAGCGCAAGCCGTACGAGCGCAACGTCAGCACCGTTTTCCAGAATTATGCGCTCTTCCCCCACCTGACGGCGCGGGAGAATGTGGAGTTCGGACTGCGCCGCCACCGCGCCGCCAATATCGATAGTCGCGTGCGCGAAGCACTGGCGCTGGTCGGCCTCACCGGCAAGGAATCGCGCCGCCCCGCGCAACTCTCCGGCGGCGAGCGCCAACGCGTTGCACTGGCACGCTCGCTGGTGCTGCAGCCCGACGTCCTGCTGCTCGATGAGCCTCTCGCCGCGCTCGATCCAAAATTGCGCAAGCAAATGCGCATCGAGCTGAAAGCCATGCAGCGGCGCGCCGGCGTCACCTTCCTCCTGGTGACGCACGATCAGCAGGAAGCGCTCTCCATGTCGGACCAATTGGCCGTCATGAATCAAGGACTCGTCGAACAGACTGGCACTCCCGAGGACATTTACCTGCGCCCCGCCACGCGCTTCGTCGCCGGTTTCCTGGGCGCCGTCAATTGGATCGGCAGCATCGGCGTGCGGCCGGAGGTGAGCCGCCTGCTGCGCGCTCCCGAGGGTGGTTCACTCCCCGGCGCGGTAACGCGCAGCGTCTTCCTGGGCGATTGCGTCCAGGTGCTTGTGCACCTGACATCGGGCGAAGATGTCGTCGCGCAACTCCCCTGCCGCGCCGCCGATTTCCAGCCGGGCGACACCGTCCACTTCACCTGGGACGCCGCGGACGAGATGAAGCTGCCATGAAGCTGCGCACCTGGTTTCTGCTGCCGGCGTGGCTTTGCATGGCAGTGCTGTTCGCCGCGCCCTTCCTTATTGTGCTGGCGTACAGCTTCCTCACGCGCGGCAGTTTCGGCGGCATCGCCCTCCCCTGGAACGGGGAGAATTACCAGCGCCTCTTCGACTCGCTCTACCTCACGATTCTCGGGCGCTCCTTCCTCATGGCGGCCGCCGCCACCGCGCTGTGTCTCGTGCTCGCCTTCCCCGCCGCGCTGTTCATTTCGCGCGCCCCGCGCCACAAGAATCTCTACCTGCAACTCGTGATGCTGCCCTTCTGGACCAGTTTCCTGGTGCGCACCTACGCGTGGATTTTTCTGCTCCGCGATACCGGCCTTTTCAACACCGCGCTTCAGGCGCTCGGTATAATACACGCCCCGCTGCCGCTGTTGTACAACGATGGCGCGGTGCTGCTCGGGTTGGTTTACGGGTACCTGCCGTTCATGGTGCTGCCGATCTACGCCACGCTCGAACGCCTCGATCCCTCGCTGGTGGAGGCCGCGGCCGACCTGGGCGCGCGCCCTCTCACTACGGTCTTTCGCGTGGTGGCGCCGCTGTCACGGCCTGGGATCGTCGCCGGCTCCATCCTCGTTTTCATCCCGTGCCTGGGCGCGTACCTCACGCCCGATCTCTTGGGAGGCGGGCGTACAGTGCTGGTCGGCAACCTGGTGCAGAATCAATTCACGACTGCGCGCGATTGGCCTTTCGGAGCGGCGGTTTCGATCGCGCTGATGGCGATTGTCACCGTCCTGCTGGTACTCTTCCTGCGCCGCGAAAGCGAGCCTCTCGCATGAGACGCTGGCTGGGATTCTACGCGGTCGCGTTCTTCGCCTTCCTGCATCTGCCCCTGCTGACGCTCGCGGTTTTCAGCTTCAACTCGTCACGTTTTACGCGTTGGGAGCACTTCTCGCTGCAGTGGTACCGCGCCATCTTTCACGACCCGCAGATTCTCGAGGGCACCTGGAACAGCGTCGTCATCGCCTTCTGGGCTACGATACTTTCCACCGTGATCGGTACGTTGTGCGCCTACGGACTCTGGAAGCACAATTCGCGCACGCTGACCGGCGCGCTCTACTTATCTCTGGTGACGCCCGAGATCGTGAGCGGCATCGCGCTGCTGGCGCTCTTCCAGTGGGCCTTCCGCTGGCTGCACTGGCAACTCGGGATGTACACCGTGGTGCTCGCGCACATCGCGTTCTGTATCGCCTACGTGGTGATCGTGGTCTCGGCGCGGTTGCGCACGGTCAGCCCCGATCTGGAAGAGGCGGCGATGGACCTCGGCGCCACGCCGTGGCAGGCGTTCTGGTATGTCACGCTGCCCGCGCTCGCGCCCGGAATCCTGGCCGCCGCGCTGCTTGCGCTCACCGTATCGTTCGACGATTACGTGATCACCAGCATGGTCGCCGGGGTGGACTCCGAAACTCTGCCTATGGTGATCTATGCCATGGCGAGGCGCGGCGCCAGCCCGGTCATCAACGCGATCTCTGCGCTCATCACAGTGATTTTCGGCGTCCTCATTCTGGTCTCCGAGAGGATGCGCGAAACGTGAGGCGGCGCTACTTCATCCCGGCGCTGGCGGGGCT
>JBDTPR010000021.1:0-23586 GCA_039932635.1 Candidatus Solibacter sp. | reverse complement strand
CAGCATCAGGTCAAGCAGTGGCTGTTCGAACTAGGCTACACCCACAACAAGACCTACAACATCACACAGGGTTTGAACCAGAACCTGCCGTCGTACGATCTTTGGCAGAAGTATCTGAATCCGTCGGCCGTTTTCGACGCCGCCGGCCGTCCGCTGGATACCCTCCTCTGGAACACGCTGGTGCCGAATCCCTTCCAGGGACTGCCCAACGTGACCGGTTCGATTTCCACCAACAGCACGGTCGCCATGAACCAGTTGCTCAACCCCGTCGCCATCCTCGGCGGCATGACCCAGAACCTGGTGCCGTGGGGCCAGAATCAGTACGACGCCATGCTGTTCAAGGTGGAGCACCGCTTTAGCAAGGGCTTCGCGGTGATCAATTCGTTCACCTGGAGCAAGCTGTTTGAAGACACCTCGTGGACCGGGCCGGAAATCGCCGGCCGCCGCGTGGAGCACAAATTGGGCGGCGAAGATCGCCCCATGCGCCTCTCGATCGCGCCGATTTGGGAAATCCCGATTGGCCGCAATAAGGCGCTCGGCAAGAGCATGCCCAAGGCGCTCGATTTCGTGGTGGGCGGCTGGCAGCTTTCCGGCCAGTTCAGCATTCAGTCCGGCGTGCCGGTGGTCTTCGGTACGGACTCCTTCTTCTCTGGCAAGGATTTCGCCCTGCCGAAGGGTGAGCAGAGCCTGAAGAAGTGGTTCGACACCTCGCAATTCCAGCGCTTCCCCGACAAGACGGCGGACATCACCACCTATCCCGCGTGGACTGGCGTGATGAGCCTGCCGGGCGCCACTTGGAAGGGCGCGGCCAGCGATGCCACGAAGAACGGCGTCTATCAGGACTTCGCTTCGTACATCCGCAACTACCCGACGCGCTGGGGCAGCGTACGAGCCAGCCGCACCAACAACCTCGACCTGGGAATTTACAAGAACTTCAAAGTCATGGAGAGAATCAAGACCCAGTTCCGGTTCGAAACCTACAACACCTTCAACCATGCGCGCTTCGCAGCGCCCAACAGCGATCCCACCAGCTCCAGCTTCGGCGTAGTCGGTGCCTCGCAGCAGAACGCCCCGCGTACCGTGCAGTTAGCTCTGAAGTTGTCCTTCTAGCCAGACTGTTCGCACTGTCGAAAAGGCCGCCCCGAAAACGGGCGGCTTTTTCCATTCTCGACGGTGCGCCAGCCCAAGGCCGGAGTCTTGCTTACCGTAGTACGATGGCGGGTATGCAAATCGAACTGGCCTTCGGAAAAACCGGGATACCCGTAGACCTGCCGCAGGGATTCGACTATCGCGTTCTGGAAGCCAAGACCGCGAGACCCCTGCCCGATTGGCAAGCCGCCCTGGAGGCCGCCCTCGACAACCCGTCCGGCGCCCTGCCGTTAGCCGAACTCGCACAAGGCAAACGCAGCGCCGCGATTTCCGTCTGCGACATCACGCGGCCGGCCCCGAATCGCCTGACCCTGCCGCCAGTGCTTCGCCGCCTGGAAGCCGCGGGCATTCCGCGAGACCGCATCGTCATCCTGATCGCCACCGGCCTGCACCGTCCCGCCACCGACGCCGAGATTCGCGAGATCTGCGGCGAGCAGATCGCCGCCAACTATCGCGTGGAAAACCACGACGCCCGCAACCTCGCATCCCACCGCTCCCTGGGCCTCACCCAATCCGGCACGCCCGTCTACATCGACGAGCGCTTCGCCGGCGCGGACCTGCGCATCACGCTCGGTTTCATCGAGCCCCACCTCATGCTCGGCTACTCGGGCGGCCGCAAGTTGGTCGCTCCCGGTCTCGCCGCGCAGGAAACTATCAAGGTCCTGCACAGTCCCAAATTCATGCGCGACGTGCGCGCGGTGGAGGGCTCCATCGAGGACAACCCCCTGCATCGCGAACTGCTGGAAATCGCCCGCCTGGCTCGCCACGATTTCATGCTCGATGTGGCCCTGGCGCGCGACCGTTCGATTGCCGGGGTCTTCGCCGGCGACCTGGAAACCGCCCACCGCGACGGAGTGAATTTCGTCTCCCGCGCCCTCCTGCAGACCCTCGACGAACCCGTGGACGCGGTCATCACCACCTCGGCAGGCTACCCGCTCGATCTCACCTATTACCAGTGCATCAAGGGCGTGACCGCGGCCTCGCACATCGTGAAGCAGGGAGGCTCGATTCTGCTCTTCGCCGCCTGCACCGAGGGCGCTGGAGCGCCCGAATTCGCAAATATGCTGCGCTCCGGGCTGTCCGACGCGGCGTTCCTCCGCCAGATCCACGGTGCGCCGGTTACGGTCGATCAGTGGCAATTGGAGAAGCTGGCACTCGTGACCACGCGCCAGCACCTTCATTGGTATGTGCCCGGACTGCCGGCCGAATATCAAGCCGGTCTATGGGGCCAGTCGCATCCGAGTGCGGAAGCCGCAATCGCGGCCCTCGTGTCCACCCTGCCGCCAGGTGCGAAAATCGCCGTGATCCCGGAGGGCCCATACGTCCTGGCCAAGGCGCGGGAACTGGAACTGGTCGAATCCAGATAGAGCGCCCATCCTCCCGCGTCGCATACTCCATCAATGTCCGAGGTTTTCATACGCGAATTCCAGGCGGGGGACGAGGAGTCCTTTCGCCGCCTGAACGAAGAATGGATCACGCAATATTTCCGCCTGGAGCCCAAAGACGTGGCCGTGCTCGGTGACCCGCAGTCCAACATCCTGGCGCCGGGCGGACGGATCTTATTCGCGACGCTTGGGGATGAGTGCGTGGCGTGCTGCGCGCTGCTGGCGGTCGCCCCGCGCGAGTACGAGGTCGGCAAGATGGCCGTGACCGCGCGCTGCCAGGGGCAGGGAATCGGGCGCAAGGTGCTGCTGTCCGCCATCGAAACGGCGCGGTCGGCGGGCGCGCGCCGCCTGTGGCTGGAGACCAATCGCGTGCTGGGTACCGCGATCCACCTGTATGAATCGGTGGGTTTCCAGCATGTGCCCGCCGAGCGTCGCGCCGCGTCGCCCTACGCGCGCAGCGACGTCCAGATGGAGATGCTGCTCGAGTAGGGCCATAATGAGTACCATGCTCAAGACCGAACGGATCGCCTTGAAATGGATCGCGTTGAAATGGATCGCGCTGAAATGGATCGCCTTGGTCAGCCTCACCGCCTTCGCCGCCTCCGCGCAGAGTGCGGCCGACCGTAAGGATTGGGTGCCGATTTTCAACGGCAAGAACCTCGACGGCTGGACCGTCAAAATTGCCCACCACGAAGTCGGCGACAATTTCGGCGACACCTTCCGGGTGGAGAACGGCGTCATCAAGGTGTCCTACGACAAGTACCCCGAGTTCGGCACGCGCTTCGGCCACGCCTTCTGGAAGGACAAGCTGTCGCACTACATCGTGCGGGTGGAGTACCGCTTCGTGGGCGAGCAGATGAAGGACGGCCCCTCCTACGCGCGCCTCAATTCCGGCATCATGATTCACTCGCAGGCGCCGCAGACCATCCTCAAGGAACAGGATTGGCCCATCTCGGTGGAAGCGCAGTTCATCGGCAACCCGGCCACCGGGTCGCGTCCGACGCTGAATGTCTGCACGCCCGGCACGGAGATCTTCATGAAGGGCGAAATGGTGAAAGCGCACTGCACGAATTCGACCTCGAAGGCGTACCACAATGACGAGTGGGTGGCCATTGAAGTCGAAGTCCACGGCGCCGACAAGGTCCGCCACATCATCGACGGCAAGGTCGTGCTGGAATACGAAAAGCCGACGATCGGTGGCGGAGTGGCCGTTGGCTTCGACCCCGCCATCAAAGTGGATGGGAAGTTGCTTACCGAGGGCTACCTCGCCCTGCAGTCCGAGAGCCAGCCGGTGGAATTCCGCAAAGTCGAACTCCTGAATCTCTCGGGCTGCATGGACCCCAAGGCGAAGAACTTCAAGTCATACTACGAGCACGCCGAAAATCAGCGCTGCGTGCACTAGAAACGCGGTGGGGCAGTTCGAAGGCCGCAGTTCTGCGGACTTCGGCTATTTCTTGCTCTCGATCGGGTAACCCTGCCACAGGTATTCGAGCGCCTGGGGTAGAGTCTGCCGCTTCACTGCGCCATCGGTATGGCCGGCGTTGGTAGCGAACACGAACTGGTAGTGGTAACCCTTATCGGCCAGGACCTTGGCCATGCGTTCGTTGGCCAGCACCCAATCGTGCATGTTGTCCCGCATAGTGTTGGGATTGTAGTTATCGCGGTCGCCGACCTCCAGCCAGAGCCGCACGGGCTTACGCGGGCTGTTGGGGATGAGCCGCTCGTGGAAGTCCCACGCTCCGCCCGGGGTCTCCGGGTTGAACGGCCATTGCTGGTTGACGTAGGTGCCCGAGTAAGTCAGCACGCGGTGATACCACTCGGGGTGATACCACGCCATAATCAGCGCCGCCGAGCCGCCGGAACTACCGCCCATGGTGGCGCGCGCTTCGGGATCCTTGGTGAGCTTCACGCCGGCTTCCTGCTCGACTCGCGGCAGCACTTCCTTCTCCACGAATTCGGCATAGAGGCCCGACATCGTGTCGTATTCCATGCCCCGCTGGCTGCCTTGTGCGTCGCCCGAACCGTTGGAGATCGAAATCGCCACCATCACGGGGACCCGTTTCTGCGCGATCAGGTTGTCCAGCGCAGTAAAGAGACCGCGATCGGGTCCGTCGGCGCCCACCATAAACGGCGCCGCAGTGCCCGGCACGTATTGCTTGGGCACGTAGACCGCGACCCGCCGTGTGTAAGGCGCGGGATGGCTGGTCGTGACAATCAATTTGGCCGGATTATCGGGGTCTGGCGTGCCGAAGGTGCCCTGCTCACGGGTGATGCCGGGGTAGATCTTACTATCGGTGGATGCCATCGTGAAGTTGAAGACAGTGCCTTGCGGCACGCCTTCCTGCACGGTCATTTCTGGCGCGGCGGGATGCGTCGGACCCAGGATGAAATTGCCGTCCTGGTTCTTGGGAGCATTCTCGCCATCCGGTAGCTGTTTGGCTTCCACGTACCCGGCGGTGTGCGGGTCTCGAGTCGGCGGCGTGGGCCGCGCGGGCCGCGCCGGCGCTGTGCCGGGCGCCCCCGCAGTGCCGGGAGCCAGCGGCGTGGCAGGCGTAGGAGGCGCCGTTTGGGCCAGCACCGGACCCAGCCCGGCAAGCCCAATTAAAAGAGTCATGTGAAGACGGAACATGCCACCGATCTTACACCACTCTCACAAAACACGGGCGCCACGTTAGCGACCATGTTAGCGACCACGCTCACGACACGCTAACGACCACGTTTACGACATGCTTACCACACCGTGCTTACAGCGGTGAGGCCGCCAGCTTTTGGTCGATTTCTGCCTTCGCAGCCTCCGGAGATCCGCACAGCCAGGAGTTCGGCGCATTGGGCAGCAGGGCCTGCAACTCCTCGATTTTCCAGGCGCGGGAGGGCGAAAATGCCGCATACCCCAGCACATCCGTGAACCGCCACGATAGTCGGATAAGATTCGCGGACGTTGCCCGATTCGCCACCGGTTCCTCGTGGTGGGTCGCGATCGCCATCTGCAAGTCCTCCGGGAAGTGCCAGTCCTTCGCCAGATGGGAGCCCGCCTCGCAATGATCGATCTCGAAAAGATCCCGCTCTGTCGTCAGCACGTCGAAACCGAAATCGTCCGACACTTCCAGCATCCGCGAGTACTCATCCGGATACGCGGACATCAACCCGAGCGCGCCCAGATTGTGCAACAGACCCGCGGTATACGCTGAGTCGCTATCCAACCGCAGAATGCGCGCCGCCTCGCTCGCCACCAGAGCCGTCACTACACTATGGACCCACACTTTGCGCAGCGCTTGGGAGCCCACCGACGAGCGCACCATATTGTTCAGCGCAACGAAGGTCGCCATCGATTTCACCCGCTCCATGCCCATCAGGGCCACCGCCTGAGTGAGGCTGGTAACCTCCCGGCGCACACCAAATAACGCCGAGTTGGCGAAACGTAGCAGTTCCGCTGAGAACGACGGATCCAACCTAATCAGTCCGCCGACCTCCGGCGCGCTCGAATTCTCCTGGCTGGCAAGCGCCAGAATGCGATGCGCAATCGCGGGGAACGGCGGCAAAAGGCGAAGCGCCCAGGGCGTTTGCGGACGCACGGCATAGGTACTCATTAATGGTTCACCTGCGCAACATATCGGGTGAAAGAGGAATTAACTTTAGGCGGAGCTGTGGCTTTTGCGAAAATAATGGGTATGCGTAAGCTTGGCCTGGTCGGCGGCCTCGGTCCCGGCGCCACCCTGCATTACTACCGCGAACTCTCGCGCCTCGACGCGGGCGAGTTCCTTCTCATCCAGGCCGACATGCAGTTCGCTCTCTCTCTAATCAAGCGGAACGACCCTCAAGGCCTCGCCCGCTACTTCGCCGGCCTGATCGAGCGCATGGCCGGTGGCGGCGCCGAGATCGCCACCATTTCCGCCGTCACGCCGCACTTCTGCATACGCGAACTGATCCCGATCTCACCCCTGCCGCTGATCGATCTCGTGGCAGAAATCGCCGCCGCCATACGCGTCTCGGCCTACCGCAAGGTGGCGTTGTTCGGGACCCGCTACACCGTGGAATCCAACATGTTCGGCCTCCTTGAGGGCATCGACGTCGTCCTCCCAACGCCCGCCCAGATCGACGAGATCCACACCGCCTACATGCACACCGTCCAAGGAGGCGCCGGCGGCCGCGCCACCCTCTCGCGGATTGCCCGCGAGTTGCCCGTGGACGCCATCGTGCTCGCCGGCACCGACCTCTCCCTGATCTACGACGAATCCACTATTGATTTCCCCTGCATCGACGGAGCCCAGGTGCACCTGCAAGCGATCCTGCGCGAATTGCGGCGCTAAGAAACGCGGCCCCAAATCAAGCAGCGACCGGGACCTAATGTTTTTCCCGTCGCGCGCCGATATAGGATAGAAGTGTCATGTTGAATCGCGTACTTGCCATCCTGCCGCTCCTTTCCTTCGTCCTGGCAGCCCAACCCGCCCAGGATCCCGGCGCGCTTGCCCGTAAGGCGCTGGACTTCGTGCTCGCCGGCCAGTACAACGAGTTCCTGCAGATGTCCACCGCCGATGTGCAAAAGGGTCTCCCGGCCGCGGAGTTGGCCAAAGTCGGCGCGCTGATCAAGACCTACGGTGCGATGGAAAGCATCTCCGGTCCGACGGTCACCAAGTCGGGACCCAACACCATCGCCGTCTTCCCCACCAAGTTCGCCACGCAGAACATCAACTTCCGCATGATCATCAATTCCTCGGGACAGGTGGCCGGTTTCTTCCAACTGCCCGGCGGCATGAACTGGCAGCGCCCCGAGTACAGCAAACCGGAGAGCTTCAAGGAGCGCGAGGTCACGGTCGGCGAGGGCGATTGGAAGCTTCCCGCCACCCTGACCGTGCCGGTGGGCGCCGGACCCTTCCCGGCTGTCGTCCTGGTTCACGGCAGCGGCCCCAACGATCGCGATGAGACCGTGGGCGGCACCAAGGTCTTCAAAGATCTGGCCGAGGGCCTGGCCTCGCGCGGCATCGTGGTGCTGCGCTACGAGAAGCGCACCTTGCAGTATC
This sequence comes from Candidatus Solibacter sp., assembly GCA_039932635.1. Taxonomy (GTDB): domain Bacteria; phylum Acidobacteriota; class Terriglobia; order Bryobacterales; family Bryobacteraceae; genus Solibacter. The sequence continues at coordinate 16,034 of JBDTPR010000021.1, read as the reverse complement.
GCGTCAAAATGTCGGCCCTGAAGCGCTTTACGGTGGAAGACGAGACCATCGAGGACGCGGTCTTCGGCGTGGCTGTGCTGCGCGCCCAACCCGAAGTCAACGGCGCCAAAGTCTATGTGCTCGGCCACAGTCTCGGCGGCCACGTCGCGCCCCGCATCGCCGCGCAGGCCGGCAAGATCGCTGGGCTGGTCATCATGGCCGGCAATGTTCGCCACCTGGAAGATCTGCTGGTGGAGCAGGCCAACCACATGGGCATCACCGGTCAGCAAATGGAACAGGCCAAGGCCTTACAGGCCAAAGTGAAGAAACTGGAAGCGGCCGATGAGGATTCTCCCTCTATCGGCGGACTGCCCGTCGCCTACTGGCTCGACCTGCGTGAGTACGACACCGTGGCGGATGCCAAAAAGCAGGCCCTCCCCATGCTGATTCTCCAGGGCGAGCGCGATTACCAGGTGCCGATGGCCGATTTCAATCTTTGGAAGGCCGGCCTGGGCAGCGCCAAAGGCGTGACACTGAAGTCCTACCCCGCGTTAAATCACCTCTTCGTCGCTGGGCAGGGCAAGAGCTTGCCGGCCGAGTACGCCAAACCCGGGCATGTCGCCCCGGAGGTGATCAACGATCTCGCACAGTTCGTGAAATAGCCTCCGGAATACCCTTCCGGCTGTTTCAGATCGTACAGTCCGAAAGATCTCTGGCATAATCTCAAAATTGGGTCTACAATCGCCTCAGATTAATAATTTGATGCAGGTTTTAACGGCCTTTTATAGGAGGTTTCTATGTTTGACAGCCTCGCAGACCGCATCAGGGAAGACGAGCAGGAAACGAACACTGCACGGTATATCAAGTACGCCGTGGTGCTCGTAGTTTCAGTTGTTCTTTTCGGAGGCCTTTACCTGGGCGTCCAATTCCTAAACACCTAACCGTAACTGAGGGGAAAGATCCCGCTGGGATCACTCGGAGGGGGCAATCCGTCGCATGACGGACTTCACCTTTCGCCCATACTCGACATTCGGGTTGTAGGTGGCCAGAAGCTTGTCCAGCTTCTTATCCTTATATAAATCCGAATGCGATAGCCGGTAGCCGACTGCGTGAATACCTGCCACGGGGGAGGGAAAGTGTGCCTTCCCCGAATCCCACCCGAACAGATTATTGTGGCGGGCCGATTTCCCACCCGTGGATTCTATGTACGACAAGCTGGGCAGCAGGCGCCAGTCCAACTCATAGTGGTCGGCGGCTTCCAAAAAGGCGGCGGCGTAGCGTTCGGCGGGGCATTCTGCGTTGCGGAAAAACGTTCGGAGGCTCGCAAGGCGGGGGTCGTTGCGGTAATCCGGCGGCGGCGCAGGGGACGAATAAGGGGAAAGTGCCACGGGAACGGATACCATACCAACTACAAACATACCGCTGGTTAACAACTTCAGCATGCTGGAAACTCCTTAGATTCAAATATTTAGAGTGCCTGTACGCGCGCCTGTTTTAAGCGGCAGGGCAGGGAATCGGATGGAACGCGGGTTCCATCGGGCGGGGAGTTAAGGGGCATCCATAAGCTGCAATTATACCATTATGAGTTCGGCTGGCGGTTTGAATCGGTAAGGGCGGATACAGTGGGGCGGGTCGGCGACCTGGGCGGCGGTTGGGTAACCGCCGCCTGAGGGAGGGCACAACTGAGGCGGTTTTTACGCGGTTTCGAGCGCGATCGCCCTGGGGAAAAGAATGTTGTTCTCCAGATGGATGTGGCGGTGCAGGTCGCGCTCCATCTCCTGGAGTTCGAAGTACAGCACGCGGAACGTGTTGCAGACATCGGCCGGCAGCGCGTAGCCCGCCGTCAGTTCGCGCATTTCGCGCAGCGCTTCGCCCGCCGACTCGTGCTCCATCCACATCACGCGAATCGGATTTTTCACGCTGCCGCAGTGGAACGATCCAGCCGCCGCTCCGCCGGCCAGCGCCTTCACCAGGGGGAAGAGCACCATCTCCTCCTTCATCAGGTGCCCGTCCAACTCCTGCTTCATGGCCCCGTACACGCGGGAAACCTCGCTCAGCATTTTCCCGTACCGCTCGCCGTGGGCGTTCAGCACCTTGGCCAGGCGAGCTTCCACCACCGGCAGTTGTGCCTTCATATAGACGTGGTGCGTATCCACGATGTGGTCTACCAGTTGCGGCAGCGGAGCGGTAAACCAGTCGGTGGCGTCCGGTCCCGGAGTCTCCAGCGTCACTTGGATCTCCGCCAGCAGATAGGCGGCGTCCAGGCTCTTGGCCGCGGCCGCCTGGCCGACGGGCAGCTTGCCGCCGCAGCAGAAATCGATGCCGTACTTCTCGAAGACGCGTACGGCGGCGGGGAATTCGGCGGCAATCTGACCGACGGTCTGTTCCGAATTCAAGCTGTTCAGGGTGGATGTGCTCATGGCCTAATTCTGTACTCCACGCGCCCGGAAGTCGGTGACCGCAGTCACCGCGACTGATTATCGTGCGCCCCTTTTGCCTCGCAACTTCACCTGCGCCAATGGGTTATATTAGGTTAATCAAATGTCAGTTTTCCGGCCACTGCTGCTTGTTTTGAGCGCCCTGCCGTGCTTTGCGGCGACCTTTGGCACCGTGGTTCCCCACACCCAGGCCCTGGCGGATCTGGTTGTGGACGAAGCCCGCCGGCGTCTCTACGTGGTCAACACCTACACCAACACGGTGGAAGTCTACGCCACCAACGTCAGCCCGCCCCGCCAGACCAACGTCATCAAAACCAAGGCCACCCCGCTATCCCTGGCCATGTCGCGCAATGGCCGCTACCTATATGTAGCCTGCTACGACGAAGCCTCACTCGACATCATCGACCTCAATTCCGCCAGCTTCAGTACCATCTCCAAGGGCCTGGATGCCAAACCGCAGGGAGTGGCCGTGGGCTTCAACGAACTCGTCGTGATCACTACCATCGGCACCGGCACCGGAACCTCCGTGCTGATCACCTACGACCCCACTACCGGTAAAACCCAGCCGCTCACTGTGGCTCCGCCCGCACCCGTTGCACCCACCCTGCCGCCCCCCAACGGCGTCATGTACCTCGCCGGCAAAAGCCGCCTGGTGGCCTCGCCGGACGGCAAGCTGATTATCGGCGTCAACATGCAGGCCGCCACCCGCACCGTCTTCGTCTTCGACGTGGCATCCTCCGTGGTGCTCTCCAGCCGCGTCGTCCCCACGATCTCGCCAACCCTCGCCGTCTCGCCCGACGGCAGCCGCTTCCTCAGCGGCCCCCTGCTCTTCGACACCGCCACCCTGGCCGTGCTGGCGCAGCAGAGCACCGTCAATTCGCCCTACGTCTTCCCGGCTACCGCCAATTTCAACGTGCAGACCGCGCAAGGCGGCGCCGCGTTCCTGCCCGACAATTCGGCCCTGCTCGCCGCCTACAACATCGTGCCCACCACGGTGCCGGCCTCCTCGACGAACGCCTCGCAGATCACCATCAACTCGCCCGACAACCTGCTCATCCAGATGGGTATCAAGCTGCCCGAGCAACTCAGCGGCAAAATGGTGGTCACCAGCGATGGCGCCACGGCCTATGCCATCTCGCAATCCGGCTTCATGGTGCTGCCCCTCGGCACCCTGAAGAACCTGCCCCTCGCCATGCCGGATTCCGGCGTCGCCCTGCTCGCCAACGACCAGTGCGGCGTCACCGCGGCGCAGAACTCCGCCACCATCCCGGTGCGCGACATCGGCGGCGGCCGGATTACGGTCACGGTGCAGGCGTTGACCGCCACCGCCACCACGGCTACCGTACGCGCCACCGCCAAAACCTACGGCGCCGACGTGACCGCGCAATTCAGCGCCGGGGCGGCACGTACGCTCGGCACCTCGCCAGCCGATCAGCTCCTGATTCAGGCCACCGAGGCCGTCAATATCATCCCCAACGTCCGCGTCTTCCAGAACAACCGCAACTCCGAAGCCCGCGGCAGTGTCATTCCGATCGATTGGGGCGCCAGCGCCACCGGCCTCTCGGACCTCCTGGGCGACACCACGCGCCAGCGCATCTATATCGCCAACCCGGGGCTTAACCGTCTGGAAGTTTTCGACATGCAGCGCCGCCAGTTCCTGAGCCCCATTCCGGTGGCGCAACTGCCGCGCTCCATGGCCTTCGGCAACGATGGCAATACGCTCTACGTGGCCAGCGGCGGCGGCGAACAAATCAGCATCGTGGATTTGACCAAAGGCGCTGTCACCGGGCGTGTCCTGTTTCCGCCGCTGCCCTTCAATGCCAATTTCGGCGTAATCACCCCCGCCATTCTGGCCAGCAGCCAGCGCGGACCGCAGGTCATCATGAGCGACGGAACGCTCTGGAAGATCGTCGGCGACAAGGTGACGCCGCGGCCCCTGAATACCGCGGTTTTCGGCACGGCCCGCTCCATCCCCGCGCCTCAGACCATGGTCTCCACGCCGGAAGGCAGCTTTGTGCTGATTCTGGGCGGCACAGGCACCGCCTTCCTCTACAGCGCCGCGGATGACGATTTCGTGGCCGCGCGCAGCGTGGTCCCCACCCCGATCACGGGCTACTACGGTCCCCTCGCCGCCGGACCCAACGGCCAATACTACCTGGTTAACGATCAGGTTCTGAACCAGGCGTTGACCCCGATCGGCTCCAGCGGCACCGGCGCCACCGGCGGCGGCGGCTTGCCCACGCCGGGCGGTCCCACGGCCACCGGGCGTCCGGTGGCTGCCGTGGCCGCGGTGGGCGGATCCAGCTACGCGCGCTTCAGCATTCCCGTGGTAGCCGCCAACGGCACTGCGGCCGATACGGGACTGGTGGAAGTGGTCGATCTCAACACCGCCCGCACCACAGCGACGGCCGGCGGCCTGGAGATCACTGCCACCGTGGCCCGCGCCGGAGCCCGCGCCAATGTCCTGGGACGCAGCATGGTCCTGGATTCGGCCGGTACTACTGCCTTCGTACTCACCGCCAGCGGCCTGAGCGTGATTCCGCTCACCGCCAATACCACTACCAACATCCCGCAAGTGCCCGCCAGCGGAGTCGTGAACACCGGCAACTATACCAGCTCCATGGCGCCCGGCGGCCTGATCTCGATCTTCGGGGCCAATCTGGCGACAGCCGCCACTTCCGCCAGTTCACCCCTGCCGACCGTTCTCGGCGGCGCTTGCGTAACGCTCAACAACACGCCGCTTTCCCTGCTCGCCACCTCGCCTACCCAGATCAATGCCCAACTGCCGCCCACCCTGGCGGCCGGGCGCTACCCCCTGATCGTGCGTTTCCTCGCCGGACAGGCGGCCTCCGCCACGGTCCAGGTGACGGTGGCGAAGTACGCGCCGGCGGTCTTCGTGGATAGCCAGGGACCTGCGCTCTACCACGCCGATGGCTCGCGCGTGAATAAAGACCATCCCGGTAAGCGCGACGAACGGCTCACGCTCTATGCCACCGGATTGGGCGTCACCACCGGTGGACGTGTGACCGTGGGCGTGCCTGCCCCCTCTTCCCCCCTGGCCGTGACCGCCCCGATCAATCTCTACTTCGGCAATCCGTTGATCAAGGAAGCCGGCATCATCGTGGATTGGAGCGGGCTGCTGCCCGGCAGCATCGGCGTCTACCAGATCAACTGCCGGATTCCGGGAGCGCACATTAAAGGCGACGCGCTGCCCATCACGCTCAAGATCGGCGGGGTGAGCAGTTCCACCACCGGCAATAACGTGCCCATAGTGTCCGTGGAGTAACCATCCGGCCCTCCCAAAGTGCAGCCTTTAGTACCGGATCATGGTACTGGTATAATACTGTGGTTTCGTGGATAGGTGTGTTGCCGCATAGGCAGCGTGTCGCCATTGGCGTAGAGTAATAGAATCAGTTGTGCGAGGAGTTCATGGGTTTCATCAGATTGATTGCAGTCGTATTGACCGTCCTAATAGGGTTCACGTCGTGTAGCCGCGACCCTAACGTGGTTAAGAAACGGTACCTGGAGAGCGGCAACAAGTACTACGAAAACGGCCGGTACAAAGAGGCGTCCATCCAATTCCGGAACGCGCTCAAGCGCGATCCCAAGTTTGGAGCGGCCCACTACAAACTGGCTCTGGTGGCTCTCAAGGTCAACGACATCGGCGGCGCCGTCGGCTCCCTGCGTCGAGCCATCGAACTGATACCCGCGGATCAGCCGGATCATTGGGACGCTATCGTGCACCTCACCGAAATCTACCTTGCGGTGGCCAAGGGCGAAAAGCAGTACATGGACGAGGTGGAGAAATGGACCAAGGACCTCCTCAAGCGCGACGCCAACTCCTACGACGCTCACCGCCTGATCGCAGATCTGAATTATTCGCGCGCCACTACCGCTTACAAAGACAAGAAGCCAGAAGAAGCCCAGGTATTCCTCGCCGCCTCCATCGAGGAATACAAGAAGGCTGACAGCATTAAGCCGGGTCAGCAGGGCGTCTCTATGCAGTTGGCGCGTGCCCTCGCCGCCAAAGGCGATTTCGCGGGGGCCGAAGCGCTCTACCGCGGCGTCGCCGAGAAGGACAAGACTTACCAGTACGCGTACAGCGAACTCTACCGTCTTTTCCTATTTCAGCAGAGGCCCGGCGACGCCGAGCAGGTGCTGCGCAGGGCTTTCGAAAACAATCCCAAGCAGTTCGGCTTCCTGACCCTGCTGGCCATGCACTACTACAGTATGCAGCGCCGTGAAGAGATGGTCGGCGTGCTCAATCAGATCAAGACCCACGCCAAGGATTTCGATCAGGCGTACCTCACCGTCGGCGATTTCTACCTGCGCATGGGCGATGGCGATTCGGCCATCAAGGAATACAAGGAAGGCATCGCCAAGGACTCGAAGAAAAAGTCCACTTACCAGAAGCGCGTCATCGAGGTGCTGATGCGCCAGGGCAAGCGCGTTGAAGCCGCGGAAATCAATTCGCAGATTCTCAAAGAGAACCCGAACGACAACGACGCGCGCGGTCTGGCCGCTACCTTCCTGCTGGACAAGGGCGACATCGCCAAGGCGCTCGCCGAACTGCAGGCGGTGGTCACGCGCGCTCCGGAGAACCCGGTCTCGCATTACAACCTCGGCCGCGCTCACTTGGCCCGCGGCGAAATGGAACAGGCGCGCCAGCAGTTCATAAAGGCCATCGAACTGCGTTCCGACTACATTCTGGCGCGCCTCTCGCTGGCCCAGTTGCAGGTCAACCGCGCCGAATTTGAAGCGGCCCTCAAAACCTCCGAGGAAATCCTCAAGATCGATAAGGGCAACGTCAATGCTCGCCTGATCGAGTCGGCTGCCCTGATGGGCCAGAAGAAATTCGGCGATTCGCGCGTCATGCTCGATGCCATGCTGAAGACCAGCCCCGGTTCGCCCGACGTGCTCTTTCAACTCGGTGTCGTTAATCTGGCCGAGAATCGCTTCAAGGAAGCCGAAGACGCCTTCCGCCGGTCTTACCAATTGAACCCCGCCAATTCGCGCGGCCTGATGGGCATCGTGGAAACCAGCATGGCGCAGAACAAGACCGACGAAGCTCTCAAGATTCTCCAGGCGGAGAGCGACAAGGCGCCCAACCGGTTGGACCTGCTCCTCGCCATGGGCAATACCGCGGTGCGCGCCGGCAAATACGATCTCGCGATCCAAACGTTCAACAAAGTCCTGGGCCAGATGGCCAAAGACAACAAGCAGGGCGACATCTACCTGCGTCTAGGCGAGACCTACCGCCGCAAGGGCGATGCCAACGGCGCCATCCAGTCGCTGCAAGAGGCGCGTAAGACTCTACCCGACAATGTCGTGGTGCTCAGCACCCTGGGCTTGGTCCTCGATGGCGCGCAGCGCCGCACGGAAGCCAAACAGATGTACGAAGCCACGCTTAAGCTCGATCCGAACAACGCCGTGGTGCTTAACAACCTGGCGTTCCTGCTGGCCGAATCCGGCGGCGATCTTGACGACGCACTCATTAAAGCGACGAAGGCCAAGCAGATTCTCCCCAGCCTGTTCGAAATCTCCGACACCCTGGGCTGGATCTACCTGAAGAAGAACCTGTCCGACCAGGCCATCGATATCTTCAAGGACCTGGTCGCCAAACAGCCCAACCACTCCACCTACCGGTTCCATCTCGCCATGGCCTATTCGAACAAGGGCGACAAGACGAAGGCTCTCGAACAGCTTCGCGAATCGCTCAAGTACAATCCGGCCAAGGAAGAGAAGGATAAGATCCTGCAGCTCATCACGCGACTCGGATAGCTGCCGTGCCAACCTACGCGGCACTGCTGCGCGGCATCAATGTGGGCGGCAAGAATATGCTGCCCATGAAGGAACTGGTGTCGCTGTGCGAGCACGCAGGGTGCGCCCGGGTGCGCACCTATATCCAGAGCGGCAACGTCATCTTCGGTTCCACGGCGGCCGTGGCGCGCAAGTTCTCCGGTGAGTTTTCTAAAGCGATCGAACAACGTTTCGCTTTACGAGTGCCGGTAATCCTGCGCACGGCCGCCGAACTCGACGCTATCGTCAATGGCAATCCCTACCTCCAGGCGGGCGCCGATGAGAACGCGCTGTACGTGATGTTCCTTCAATCGCTGCCCGAACCCGCCCGCGTGGCGGCGCTCGATCCCGACCGTTCGCCGCCCGACCGGTTCGAAGTGCGCGGCCGTGAGATTTTCGCCCATTGCCCCGTCGGCGTCGGCAATTCCAAACTGACCAACGCCTGGTTCGACAGTAAGCTCGCCACCATCAGCACCGGCCGCAACTGGCGCACAATCTGCAAATTGCGCGACATGGCACACGAAATTACGTAGGACGTACCGCCCTCCCTCCCGTTCGAAATCCTGGAAGAGATGTGAGGCGGGACTCTTTGCGCGGAAAAGTTCCGAATCGATTAAGCGCGGCCGGGCATCTGGTCTAGTGCATGCGCCGCTCCGTTTTCGCAGCAACATTGGCCGTTGCCCTCGCCGCTAGCATCGGCTCCGCGCAGTCGAAGACGCAGAGGGTGATTCTCCTGGTGGGTCCGCCCGGTTCCGGGAAGACGACGCAGGCTCAGCTTCTATCCAAGAAGTACGCGATACCGGCGTTTTCGATGGCCGACCTGCTGAAGAAACAAATGTTGCAGGTACAGAAGAAGGACCCTATCGCCAAGGCAATGGCCGCCGCCATCGCCGGTGGCGACGCTTTGCCTGACGAGCCAGCCGCGGAACTGGTTCGTAACCACCTTCTGCACACCGATGTCCACAAGGGTTTCATCCTCGACGGTTATCCGTCTACCGCGGGACAGGCGAAATCGCTGGATAAAATTCTCCAGGATCAAAGGCTGCCACGGGCTGTCGTGGTGGTGCTCGAAGTGCCGGATGAAGTCATCCGCAAGCGAATGCAGTCGCGAAAGCGGGCAGACGACAAACCGGAGAACATCGAGCAGCGCATTAAGAATTTCCGTGCGGAAGCCGCCCTGCTCATCGGCTGGGCCGGCCAGACCCACATTATCCGCGTCAACGCGGAGGCTAGCGTGGCAGACGTTTCCAAGCAGATCGTTGCCGGGCTGGAAGAGTTCTGGAACAAGCAGGCTGCCGGCCAGCAGCCTTGAGCGACAGTGTGCTACCTCACTTGCTGCCCGCAGCAGCGCACGCTGGGCCGCGCTCCACGCCCGTAGATTCTCCACCACGCCGCTTGGCGCGCGAAGCTTAATCGACGGTCCTCAATTTGGATAACAGTGGTTGGTAACCTGCGCAGTGGTTGGTTACCGCCGGAAGATCGCCTATTTTACCGGGAGGTTGGCAATCAGCGCGTCCAGCGCGGCGGCGTCGGGGACGGAACCTTGCGCGATCCTTGCGTTGCCTCCTCCTCGCCCTGCGGCATCGGTGAGGGCAGCTTTCAGGAGCTTACCGGCATCGATGCCGGACTCGGGCGACGCCGCCAGCAACACTGAGGGCGGATCCTTCAATGTAGCGATGAACACGCTCTTGCCCTGCGCCGTGAAACTTTGCGCGACTGCTCGCAGGTCTTCCAGATTGCCGCGATCCAGGCGCTGCATGGAGCGGCGAACTCCGTCTGCGCCCGGGTCGGTGGTCGAGTAGAGATCCTTGCCTTGATACGCGGCGAGGTCGAGTTCGAGCTTGCGGCGCGCCTTCTCGCCGGCTTTCGCGCTCTCGAGTTGCGTGGCCACCAGCGGTGCCACTTCGTCCAGCGGAGCGGAGAAAAGCTGGGAGATTTTGGCGAGGGCTTCGAAATCCTGGCGGGCGCGCCGCACGGCGCGGCCTCCGCAGACGAATTCCACGCGGACAGCCTGGCGGATCTTCTCGGTGCGGCGCAGCAGAATAGCGCCGATTTCGCCGGTGGTACGCACGTGCGTCCCTCCGCAGGCGCTGCGATCCAGACCGGCGATGGAGACGATGCGCAGCGTGCCTTCGCGGTCCGACGGCTTGCGCAGTCCCTGCGCCATGAGGGCATCTTCGAAGGCGACGTCGATGGCGCGATTCTCGGAGACCACCTGGTTGGCGCGGCGTTCGGCTGCCACGATGACGGCGGCGTCCACAGGGACGCCTTCCAGATCGATGGTGGCGCTCTCCGTACCCAGATGGAAGCTCACCGTGTGGAGTCCGAAGAGCTCTTCAAAGACGGCCGAGAGCAGGTGCTGCCCGGAGTGCTGCTGCATGTGGTCGAAGCGGCGCGTCCAGTCGATTTCGCCGGCGACCTCGTCCCGGGCGGGTAGCGGCGCGGCGAGACGGTGGGCGATGCGGTCCTCTTCGTCCACCACGTCGATGACGGCCACGCCCGCGATGGCGCCGAGGTCGAAGGGCTGGCCGCCAGAAGTGGGGTAAAAGAGGGTGCGGTCGAGATAGACGGTGCGTCCGTGATCGGCGCGTTCCACCACGCGAGCGCGGAATTCGCGCTGGTAGGAATCGGTGTAATAGAGGCGGTCGGTCATGTCTTCCTTGTTATTTTGGCAGGTAAATGTAATGTTTTTGTCGCTACCAGCCGATTACATGGGGGCGATGCTATATTCGGTGTTTAGGTGGTAATTCTCTCAAAATGACTCATCCCAAAGGCACTCGCGCGCGCGTTCTGTTCAGTTCCGTGTTTGGACCCTACGCCCAGGACGATGAATTCGGCAGCCGCAAGATCAACCCGATGGAGTTGTATCACAACCAGGTGACCCGCGAGCAGGGCCCGTTTTCGCTGCGCATGTTCCACCGCTCGTGGGGCATTCTGATGATCCAGAAGAACATCTCCGCGCCTACCACGGTACTCGATTTTCCGACCCGCGAGGCGTTCGCGGCGGAACTCACGGCCAACCGGTACGATATCGTAGGCATCTCGTCGATCATCGTGAACGTGGGCAAGGTGCGCGAAATGTGCCGCATGGTGCGCGAGTTGTCGCCCGGGTCGACGATCGTGATCGGCGGGCACGTGACGGCCATCCCAGGGATCGAAACCATGGTGGACGCGGACCAGATTGTGCGCGGCGACGGGATCGCCTGGATGCGGCGCTACCTGGGTGAAGACGAGAGCGCTCCGATCAAGCATCCGGCGATCGTATCGGGTTTCGGCGCGCGCACGCTCGGATTGAAACTGCCGGTCACCAAAGGCACCACGGCGGCGACGATTATTCCCAGCGTGGGGTGTCCGATGGGGTGCAACTTCTGTACCACGTCGGCGTTCTTCGGCGGCAAAGGCAAGTTCCTGAATTTCTACGATTCCGGCAAGGAATTGTACGACGTCATGTGCGAGATGGAAGGCAAGCTGGAGGTGAAATCGTTCTTCATGATGGACGAGAACTTCCTGCTGCACAAACGTCGCGCGCTGGAACTGCTGGAACATATGAAGGCCGGCCACAAGGCGTGGTCGCTATACGTGTTCTCGTCGGCCAACGCGATCAGCCAGTACACCATGCGCGAGCTGGTGGAACTGGGCGTGTCGTGGATCTGGATGGGGCTGGAATCGCCGAAGTCCTCGTACATCAAGCTGCATGGAGCGGACACGATCGCGCTGACGCGTGAGTTGCGGAGCCATGGGATCAAACTGCTGGGGTCTACGATTGTCGGGCTGGAGCATCACTCGCCCGAGAATATCGAGGCGGAGATCGAGCACGCGGTGTCGCACGATACCGATTTCCACCAGTTCATGCTGTATACGCCGGTGCCGGGCACGCCGCTGTACTTCGAGATGAAGGAGCAGGGGCGGTTGCTGCCGGATGTGAATCTGGCGGATATACACGGGCAGGCGGAGTTCAATTTCTCGCACGCGGCGATATCACGGAAGGATTCGAAGCGCTGGCTGGATTTCGCTTTCCGGCGTGATTTCGAGCGCAATGGACCCAGCATTTACCGGATTTGCCGGACGACGCTGGATGGCTTCCAGCGGTATAAGAATGACGCGGATCCGCGGGTCCGCGAGCGTTTTGCGCGCGAGGCGCGCGCCTTGAGCAGCGGCTACGCGGCGGCGCTGTGGGCGATGGAGCGGCACCTGCGGAAGTCGAACGCGGAACTGGCGATGAAGGTGCGCCAGGTACGCGTTGAGATCGGGCGCGAGTATGGGTGGGTGAGCCGCGCGATTGTCGCCGTGCTGGGGCCGTACCTCACTTGGACGGCGGGGCGCGAAGGGCGCAGGCTGGCCGAGGGCATGACCTATGAGCCTCCGACGATCATCGAGCGGCGGAATTGGACGGACGTCCCGGCGGCGGATGGAACGGCGGTTGAGCTGCCGGAGTTGGTTACGTCGGGGGATTAGGATGGAGCCTTGTAGGGCGGACCCCCGGGTCCGCGGCCGATGCCCCCGTCGGCCTTTCGGCCAATACTCGTGCACTCGAAGGAGCGAGACGAGGGCGTCTCGCGCGGACCCGGGGTCCGCCCTACAAGAGCCGGCACGCCGATAAGAAAGAGACTCACGGTAAGATGGCGTGATGTCCCTTCGTCTTCGGCTGGAGCGGTACTTCGAATTCGCTGCTCTGGGCGCCGATTGGAAGACCGAGGTACTAGCCGGATTCACTACCTTCATGACGATGGCGTACATCGTTTTCGTCAACCCCGCGATCCTCCACGAGACGGGGATGCCGCTGGCGGCGGTGACGGCGGCGACCTGCATTTCGGCCGCCGTGGGCAGTTTTCTAATGGGCGGATTGGCCCGCTATCCCATCGCGCTGGCGCCTGGAATGGGGCTGAACGCTTACTTCACCTATGCGGTGGTGAAGGGGATGGGCGTGCCGTGGCAGGTAGCCTTGGGCGCCGTGTTTCTCTCCGGCGTCGCCTTCCTGGTGCTGACCGCTTTGGGCGTGCGGCAACTCATTCTGGGGGCCATCCCGCACCAGCTATACGCGGCCGTGGCGGCGGGCGTGGGATTGTTCATCGCCTTCATCGGCTTCCGAAATTCGGGGATTATCGTGGCCCATCCGGCCACCACCGTGGCGCTCGGCAACCTCACCGACAAGAGCACCGCGCTGGCGCTCTTCGGACTCCTCCTGACGGCGGCTCTGCTGGCATGGCGAGTGCGCGCCGCCATGCTGATCGGGATTCTCGCCACCACGGCCGCCGGCCTGCTGACGGATGTCGTCAAGTGGTCGCCACAGGCCTACCGCCTGGGCGATCTCGCGGCCACGGCGGGCAAACTGGATCTCGCGGGAGCGCTGCGGATAGGCTTGGTGGAGATCGTATTCGTGTTCCTGTTCATCGACCTGTTCGACAATATCGGCACCCTGGTGGCGGTGGGCAAGAAGGCGAACCTCTTCGATAAAGTGGGCGAGATTCCGCGCATCAACCGGATTCTGTTTTCCGATGCGATTGCCACCATCGTGGGGGCGTTCTCGGGGACATCGACCGTCGTGAGCTATATCGAAAGCGCGGCCGGAGTGGCGGCGGGCGGGCGCACAGGGGTGACGGCGATCGTGACCGGAATGCTGTTCGTGCTCGCCCTGTTCATCGCGCCGGTGGTGGGCGCCATCCCGTCGGCGGCGACGGCTCCGGCGCTGATTATCGTGGGCAGCATGATGATGTCGGTGGTCAGCGAGATTGCATGGCACGATCCCGAGGTCGCAATTCCGGCGTTCCTGACGATGATTATGATTCCGCTGACTTTCAGCATCGCCAACGGACTGGCATTCGGATTTACGGCATACAGCCTGCTGAAGATTCTGCGCGGCCGGTTCCGCGAAGTGAACTGGTTCGTTTATGTGCTGACGGCGCTATTCATCCTGCGCTTTGTCTGGGTGGCGCAGGGTTAGGATCACCGGATAGGTCAATCGTCGTCGTCGTCGGTTTCCTCTTCGGCCTCGTCCGCCGTGAGGATGCGACGTGCCTCATCGGCCTGGGCTTCCGGGACGCGCACTTTGACGCCGCCCAGCATATTGGACAAGAGCCAGTTGGTGTTGACCATATTGCGATTTTCCATCACTACGTCGACGCCAAAGGCTTCCAACTCGCCTTTCACCAGGTCGGCTTCGAAAACAGTGTTGTAAGAGCCAACAGTTACCAATCCGTCGGTCATCGTGGCCTCCAACCAGAGTCTAGCACCGTGAAAATCAGATATCTTGCGCTTTTTTAATCAAACCTGCAAGCTGTAGTTAATACGCGGTACGTTGAATAGAGTAGGAGCACATATGCGACACTCGCAACTGCTGGCAGGTCTCGTACTACTGGGCGCCTTGGCGTTCGCACAGGACCAGGCGCAGAATCCGGCGCAGAATCAGGGACAGGACCCGGCGCAGGATCCGCCGTCGCGGGTCGGGCGGCTGAATTACTTGAGCGGGACGGTCTCATTCCGGCCTGGCACGGTGGACGAATGGACTGCCGCGACACTCAATTACCCGGTGTACGAGGGCGACCACCTGTGGACCGATCGCGACGGCCGCACCGAGATCCACATTGGCTCGGCCGCCCTGCGCATGGGGCCGGAAACCGCCCTGGCGGTATTGGATCTGGACGACCGCATCGTGCAACTGAGTTTGACTGGCGGGTCGCTGCACGTGCGCTTGCGCGAGTTGGCCGAGGGCGAGAGCTTCGAGGTGGATACGCCGAACGGCGCGATCACGCTGCTGCGTTCCGGCGAGTACCGCATCACGGTGGACGAGGAACGCGACCAGACCACGGTGACGGTGCGCGGCGGCGACGCGGAAGTTTTGGGTGGAGGGCGTTCCCTGGTGGTGCATGCGCGGCAGAGCGCGCGCCTGAATGGGTCTGACGATCGGTTCACGGCCGACATCGGCGAGGCGCCGCTGGCCGACAGCTTTGAGATCTGGTGCCAGGATCGCGATCAGCGCGAGGAGCGGTCGCAGAGCGTGCAGTATGTTTCGCGCGACACCATCGGATACGAAGACCTGGACAACAACGGGAGTTGGAGCCAGGCGCCGGATTACGGCTGGGTGTGGGCCCCGCGGGTGAATGCGGGCTGGGCGCCGTATCGCGACGGGCGATGGGCGTGGGTCGAGCCCTGGGGCTGGACGTGGATCGATGCGGCTCCGTGGGGTTTTGCGCCCTTCCATTACGGCCGCTGGGCGATGTATCGCGGAGGCTGGGTGTGGGTGCCGGGCGCGCGCGTAGCGCGTCCTGTGTATGCGCCCGCGCTGGTGGTCTTCGTCGGAGGCAGGGGTGGCGGCACCATGGTCACGGTGGCCGGCGGAATGCAGGGAGTGGCGTGGTTCCCGCTGGGCCCGCGCGAGATTTACCGGCCTTCGTACCGGTATAGCGACCGCTACATACGCCAGGTCAACGTGTCGCATATCAACGTCACGAATATTAATGTGACGAATGTGCGCTATGTGAATCAGAATCAGGGGTCGGTGACGGTGGTGTCGCGCGACGTCTTCGTAGGCGCGCGTCCGGTGCGCAATGCGCATATGGTGGTGGGCGGGGATGTGATCGCGCAGGGGCGCGTATTCGGGTCCACCGCCGCGCTGGCGCCGGATCGCAGCAGCGTGATGGTGCACTCGCAGGTGACGAATGTGCGTCCGCCGGCGCGGTTCGAAGGGCGCACGGTGGTGGTACGGCAGGCGCCTCCGCCGCCCCCGGTGTCGTTCGGGGCGCGGCGCGAAGCGCTGCAGCGGGACCCGGGCCGTCCGTTGGACCGCGGTACGGCGGAAGCGCTGCGGCGTAATGAGCAGCC
>JBDTPR010000020.1:0-23923 GCA_039932635.1 Candidatus Solibacter sp. | reverse complement strand
CCTCCGCGCGATTACAGCCGCATCTTTGCCACGCTCGATGAAGTATTCGTGAAGGACCTGATTCCGATGATCGATCGTACTTATCGGACGAAGGCTAACCGGGAACATCGCGCGATGGCGGGGCTGTCGTTGGGCGGGTTGCACACGCGAACGATCGCGATGGCTCACCTGGACACGTTTTCACACATAGGAGTATTCAGCGGCGGCACGATCGACCCGGCGGCTTTCGCTCAGGTGACCGACGCCAATAAGAAGCCGAAACTCGTGTTCATCAGCTACGGCAGCCGTGAACTCGCCACCCCGAACTCCCAGCTCGCCGGAAGCGATCCCAAAGCCAATGTGGAGGCGTTGAAACAAGCGGGCATCAATTCGGTCTTCTACTTCTCACCCGACACGGCGCACGAATGGCACACATGGCGGCGGAGCCTGCACGAGTTCACGCCATTGCTTTTCCAGAAGTGACACAGCTTCGTTTGAGTGCGGTTTCACAACTTATGAATCCCATATTTAGTCTTCGTTCCCTTGTGATGCTCATCGCGCTGGGCGCCGCCGGCATGGCCCCCGCCACGATCTACGCTGCGGCGCCGCCGGGTATTCCCGACGGCTGGTCGGACGGTTACGTCTACGCAAACGGGATCCGGATCCACTACAATCATGCGGTCCCTGCCCGCGAAAAACCCGTGATCGTGATGGTCCACGGGGTTACCGATGTCGGGCTCAGCTGGACCACGCTGGCGCTCGACCTCCAGAAGTCCTACGATATTTACATGCTGGACACCCGTGGGCACGGGTGGTCGGACCCGTTCAAGGACACGGACACCGGGAACACGCTCATCGAGGATGTTGTGGGGTTCGTCCGCGCGATGAAGTTAGAGAAACCCATTCTCATGGGCCACTCCATGGGCGCCGCGACGGTGATGCGCGTGGGAGCAGAATACCCGGATCTGGCGCGCGCAGTGATCATGCTGGATCCTGGTCTCGGCCGGGGCTTCGGCGGACGGGGAGATCCCGGACGCGGCGGGGCGGCGCCGGGACGCGGTGCCACGGTTGCGCCGGCACCTGGAGCACAGCGTGCGCCCGCGGCGGCGCCGGGACCCTTGAACATGTCCGGCGCGCCCGAGAATCTGGTGGCGCAGAACAACTACAGCTTCGAGGACTTGGTGGCGAAATGCCGTAAGGATTCGCCGAAATGGGACAGTGTCGACTGCCAGTATTGGGCGCTCTCGAAGAAGCAGTATCACGGCCCATACACGGCGGCGCAATCGCAGGCGATGACGGGCACGATGGCTACGGGCGATTCGCTCGCCAGGATTTCCGTACCCGCGCTGATCCTGAAGGCGGACGCCCCGCCCGAGACCCGCAAAGCCAACGAAGCCGCCGCCGCCGTAATGAAGAACGGCAAGCTGGTCCACATAGACGGAGCCGCGCACAACCTGCATCACGATCAGCGGAAGCGCACGGTCGAGGTGTTGACGGAATTCTTGAAGGCGCTGTAGCGGCAGCGTCGAGCCCGCCATTTGCAAAGGAGAACGTCATATGAAACTTCACCCTGGAATCCTTGTCACAGGAACTTTTTCGATCCTGCTGTTCGCTTCCCCGGCGTTAGCCCAGGGGACGAACGCAAACCAGCCGACCCGTCCCAGCGCGCCGCGCCTGGTTTCACCGGAGATTCACCCGGACCGGACGGTGACCTTCCGCCTGTGGGCTCCCAAGGCCAGTGAAGTCACGGTGAACACCAGTTCGGAAGCCACGCCCGAAACCAAGATGACGAAAGACGAAGCGGGTGTCTGGTCCGCGACGATTGGGCCCATGGCCCCGCAACTGTGGGGTTATTGGTTTCTGGTCGATGGCGTTAAAACGCCCGATCCCAATAACGGCGAAATGCAGCGCGATGGAAGCCGGTGGGACAACATGCTCATGATTTCCGGTCCGGAATCCGACTTGTGGGATTTCAAGGATGTCCCGCATGGGACCGTCGAGCAGGTGTGGTACCCATCCCCCACGCTGAAACTGGCGCGCCGCCGCATGTATGTCTACCTGCCCGCGGAATATAAGGACTCGTCCGCAAAATACCCTGTGTTGTATCTCCTGCACGGCGGGGGCAATGACGAAGATACCTGGACCAACATGGGCCGCGCCACGGTCATTATGGACAACCTGATCGCGGCCGGCAAAGCCAAACCGATGATCGTGGTGATGCCGAACGGCAATGCCACCCAGGGCGTGTCGCAGGGCTTCGGATTCGGGCCGACGCCGCCCCGCCGGCAGCTTACGGCTCCGGCGCCTCCGCCTCTTCAGGCCGCCGCCGGACGTGGGGGCGCACCCACCGCGGGCGCCGGCCCCGCTGCCGGAGGACGGGGAGCGATGCCCGCGCAACCATATGCCGGTTCCTATCCGGAAAGCCTGGTGAAGGACGTGATCCCGTGGGTTGAAAAACATTACCGCGTTACGACTGGCAAGGACAACCGCGCGATCGCGGGCCTGTCCATGGGCGGCGGCCACACGGTTACGGCCACGAACAATAATCCTGGAGTGTTCGGGTGGATCGGCGTGTTCAGCGCTGGCGGAAGGACAACGGATGAAACTTTCCTAAAGCAGCTCGCAGCAGTAAAGGCCGGAGGGGTCAATTTCTACTGGACCGGCGCCGGATCGACCGACATGGCGCGCCAGGGGACGTTGAATCTCGAAGAAGCCGTCAAGAAACTCGGGTTCAAGACATCCTATAAGGAGATCCCGGGCAAGCACTACTGGTTCCTGTGGCGCGACTTTCTCGGCGACTACGCGCAACTGCTGTTCAAGAAGTAGCTGTTTCGCGTCGCCGATGTAGCGGGGATCTGTTTTTGGGGTCCATTAACCAGGAGGGTACATGCGCCTCTATCGTTATCTTTCAGTTTGTGAGCTCGGGGCCTCGCTTTAGCGGGGCTCGGCAGGGCGGCAGGCAGTAGTGTTTTGATGTGTATCTTTCAGCAAAAGACTAGGAGCAAAAAATGAGATTCGAGCGTGGTGGCAAATTCTTCCTCATAGCGCTTTGGACGGCAGCGGCGGCCTTTGGCCAGGGGGCGGTCAACTCTGGCGGGCAGGCGACTCCGGCGGGGCGACCGGCCGGGCCGCCTCAAGGTCAGCCGGTAAAGTGGGAAAAGGGCGCTCAGCCAGCGATGCTGCTGCCCAAGCCGAACGTGAATCCTACCGTGCTGCTCTGGCCGCAAGGCGCCCCGGGCTCGGAAGGCAAGACCGAGGACGAGACGTACCGGATGGCGGACGACCAAATGGTCGTTTCTAACGTAAACCGGCCGTCGATCACGGTTTATCTGCCACCGAAGGATAAAGCGACCGGCGCTGCAGTAATAGTCGCGCCGGGAGGTGCGAGCCGTGAACTGTGGGTCATGAAAGAAGGCTATCGTGTGGCGGAATGGCTTTCGCAGCGAGGCATTGCAGCGTTTGTTCTAAAGTACCGCCTGCCACGCGCCGACGGATCGACCTACACAAACGACGATCATTCGCTTCCCGACATCCTGCGCGCCATTCGCCTGGTGCGCAGCCGCGCGGCGGAATGGAGGCTGGATCCCGATCACGTGGGAGTCATGGGTTTCTCGGCGGGCGGATTTCTGGCCGGCTACGCCGGTGCGCGTTACGCCGACCCGGTGAAGCACCCGGTGGACAACATCGATCAACTGAGCGCGAAGCCGGCCTTCATGGCCCTGATCTACGGAACGCCGTTCGCAGGGCCGATGGCGGCGGACGCCAAGATCACAAAGGATCTGCCCCCGACGTTCCTGTGCGCGGGCAGTGACGACGGGATTGCCGCGAGTTATCCGGATGTTTTCAAGGCAATCAAACAGGCTGGCGTGCCGGTCGAACTGCACATGTATTCGGGCGTGGGGCACGGATTCGCTCTCCCGATTAGCATGTCGGCTGTTTCCCACTGGCCCGATGAGTTCCACACCTGGTTGTTTGAACGCGGCTTTTTGACAAGGAAATAGCGCCACTGTGATTACCATTCCCGCCATGAAACGCAGAGACTTCCTGATCGGCGCCGCAGCTGGTGCGGCCGTAACAACGGGCTTCGCACGGAGCGCAATTGCGCAGAGGGGAGCGGACCAGTCCGCTCCCCTAGACAAAGGCGCTCCCGCGGCGGTCAGCCCCGCCAAGCTCGCGCGTATCTCGATCATGACTTACAACTTCACCTCGCGATTGAAGTTGGAAGGGCAGGCGCCAAATCCGGATCGCATACTCGATCTCTTCGACATTCCGCAGTTGTTCGCGGATACCTACGGCGTGCACAACGTCGAATTGCAGCACTCGCATTTTGCGTCGGCCGAAACGTCGTATCTCAAAGAGTTTCGCGCGCGCATCGAGAAGGCCAAGTCGCGGATGACGCAGATCAATGTCGAGTTCGGCCAGATGACGGTGTCGGCGGCCGACCCTGTCCAGCGCTATCAGGCTATTGATTTGACGATGAGGTGGGTGGACCACGCGGCGATTCTAAATTGCCCGCGCGTGATGATCAATCAGGGCCAGTTGACGACGGCTACCAAGGCAAATGCCACGGCGGCGTTGAGACTCATGAGCGACTACGGGAAGTCGAAGGGCGTGAAGATCACTGTTGAGACCCGAGTCGTGGGACCAGGAAGTGGCGGTGGTCGCGGCCGCGGGGAGAATCCTAATCCAGCCGTCGCGCCGGCTACCACATCCGGTCTGCCACTGTCCGCTCCGGGCGGGCCGCCGGCCTGGGAGTTAGTCAAGGAAGTAGTCGAAAGCAGCGGAACTTATTCCAATGTTGACATCGGCAACATCATGGCGCCCAATCAGGAATCGTTGCATATGGTCATCAAAGGGTTGTTCCCTTCGAGTTCAGGCAACATGCACATGAAACTCAGTCCCAATTGGGATCTGGCGACGGCCGTCCGATTCACCAACAACGAACTTGGTTACAAAGGGCTGTATTCCATCGAGGTCAACCCACCGCTGATTCGAGGCGTATATGACACGATACTGGCCAATATCTGATGGCGGAATTGTTGCGAGGGGGCCGCTCCGACCGGCAGTCGAGTCCCTCGCTGGCCCACGTTGTTCAGTTCCTGTGCGCGGCAAAGGAGCGCTGGCCCCGCTCTCCCCTTAATTTCCAGGGCGCTACTATGTGTGATCAAACCTCTATGAATCGAAGACTCTTCTGTACCGTTCTGCCAGGTGTGGCGAGCGCGTTGCGGCTTGCCAATGCCGCTACACAGACGCAGGCGCGTCAGCGCTTGCCTCTCGACCGCGATTGGAAGTTCTCCTTGGGCGACGCACAAGGCGCCGGGGCCGCCACGTTCGACAGCTCCGCCTGGCGCACGGTGGAGGTCCCGCACGACTGGAGCATCGAGGGCAAGATCGACGCCAAGAACCCCACGGGCGGCAACGGCGGCTACTTCCCTTCCGGCATCGCCTGGTATCGCCGTACCTTCACCGCGCCGACGGCGTGGCAGGGCAAGCGCGTGTTCGTCGAGTTCGAAGGCGTCTACATGAACGCCACCGTTTATGTCAACGGCCATGCGCTCGAGATGCATCCTTTCGGGTATACGAGCTTCACTCACGACCTCACGCCGCACATCAAGCAAGGCGAAAATGCGCTGGCCGTGCGGATTGATCACCAGCAGCAGATGACGTCCCGGTGGTATTCCGGCGCGGGCATTTACCGGCATGTCTGGATGCACGTCACTGAGCCGGTGCACGTCGCGCACTGGGGCGTTGGCATTTCCACAATTGAGGCAAACACCGAGCAGGGCAGGGTGGGCGTCAAGACGAAACTCGTGAACGAATCGAGTGCGCCAGCCGCTCTGACTCTGAAGACCGTACTCTACTCCGCGTCCGGCGTGGTTGCCGGCCAGGCGTCGGCGTCGGTTTCTCTTAAGCCCGGCGAAAGCATCGAAACTCAACAGGAAATCACAGTCGGCAAACCCGCGCTCTGGAGTCCTGAATCGCCACGCCTCTACCGCGCTGTCACGCGTGTGATGAGCGGAGCGAATGCTCTTGACGAAGTGACCACGCCCTTCGGTATTCGGATGATCGAGTGGTCGGCGGAGAAGGGATTCCTGCTGAACGGCGCCGCGGTGAAGATGAACGGAGGCTGCGTCCACCACGACCACGGCCCACTCGGCGCCGCGGCGTTCGACCGCGCAGAGGAACGCCGCGTGCAACTCCTCAAACAATCGGGCTTCAACGCGATCCGCTGTTCCCACAACCCGCCATCGCCCGGGTTCCTGGATGCCTGTGACCGCCTCGGCATGTTGGTGATGGACGAGTCCTTCGACTGCTGGTCCCGAGGCAAGAATAAATTCGATTACAGCGTGGCCTTCAAGGACTGGTGGCAGCGCGACATCGAATCCATGGTGATGCGCGACCGCAACCATCCCTCCGTGGTGATGTGGAGCATCGGCAACGAGATCCCCGAGCGCGGCGAGCCGCTCGGCGCGCAGGAAGCGAAGATGATCGCCGACTACCTGCGCACACTCGACCGCACCCGCCCAGTCACCTCGGCGCTGAATTCGGTGGGCCAGTGGGCCAACACGGACGGGTTTTTCTCTGCCCTCGATATCGGTAGTTACAATTACAACCTCGCGAGCCACGCAGCGGACCACAAGCGCGTACCGGAGCGGATTATCCTGTGCGCGGAGTCATTCCCGCGCGCCACTTTCAGCGATTGGGCCATGGTGGCCGACTTCCCGTACATTGTGGGGAACTTCGTCTGGACGGCGTGGGATTATCTCGGCGAGTCCGGTCTGGGACGCTCCACGATGCGCGATGTGAGCTTCACGGCTCGCGAAGCCTACAACGCGCCGTTTCCCTGTCATGGCTCTAATTGCGGCGATCTGGATCTTTGTGGATTCCCCAGGTCCACCGCACACTATCGTAATATCCTCTGGGATCGCGGGGAGAAACTCTACCTCGGAGTGCGACAGCCGGTGCCCGAAGGCAAGAAGATGTCGAGCACGATGTGGGGCGTGTTTCCGGTATACCCAAGCTGGACATGGCCGGGCATGGAAGGCAAGCCGGTCGAGGTTGAGGTTTATTCGAAGGCGGATACCGTGCGCCTCTATCTCGACGACCGTCTGATCGGAGAGAAGCCCACGACACGGGCGGAGCAGTTCAAGGCGAACTTTACTCTTCCCTACGCCCCGGGCGTGCTGAAAGCGGTAGCGGTGCAGGGCGCGAAGCCCGTCGCGGAATCGGTTCTGCGCACCGTCGGAGAGCCTGCTCAGATCCGCCTCACGGCCGACCGTGCCGCGATTCGCTCCGACGGCCAGGACCTATCCTTTATCACAGTCGAAGTAGTGGACGCGAAAGGTCAGCCGAATCCCAATGCTGACCAGGAGGTGACGTTCACGCTCAGCGGCCCCGGTTCGATCGCCGGCGTGGGCAGCGGCAACCTGTATACCGAAGAGCAATACCAAAGTCCACAAAGGAAGTTATTCGAAGGGAAGGCGTTGATCGTCGTGCGCGCGTCCCATAAGGTCGGCGCGATTACAGTGGTAGCGCGGGCGCCGGGCCTCAAAGACGCGACGATTCGCATCCAGGCGCGGGCATGAGCGTGGCTCTGGGAACCTGCGCGTGCCCTGCATTCCCGCAAGCATTACAATCAGCTTTTGAAAAAAGTGAGGAACAGATGACTAGGTTCACTTCGACTCTCGCCCGCCGCCGCGGGCTTCGGGCTGTCTGCCTTTTGCCCCTCCTATTGCTGCCGCTCGGGGGTGCGTCGCTGCCAAGCGGCAAACCCGAGGACGTCGGCATGTCCACCGAACGCCTGCAACGTATCCGTGAGACGGTCATGCGACTCGTGCAGGAGCAGAACATCTCCGGCGCAGTAACCCTGGTTGCGCGGCGTGGAAAGCTGGTCCACTTCGAGGCGAACGGGTTAATGGACATCGAAGCGAAGAAGCCGATGACCAAGGACGCGCTGTTCCGCCTGGCATCGTCATCCAAGCCCATCACTGCCGCCGCGATCATGATCCTGTTGGACGAAGGCAAGCTGAAGCTGACCGACCCGGTTTCGAAGTACATTCCGGAGTTCAAGAACTCCAAGGTGGCGGTGGAGGCGGTGCGCACAGCGCCGCCGATGGCCGACGGAGGCCCCGCACCCGGACCGACATACTACACAGTTCCCGCGAACCACGACATTACGATCATCGATTTGCTGACTCACACCTCCGGCCTCGCCAGCGGCGGACTGACCAGCCAGGATGTTCGGAATCTGGTCCGCGCGCCTACCGATACGCTTGCGGATGTCATCCCCCGGCTGGGAGCCATCGCTCTGGATTTCCAGCCTGGCACGCAATGGCGGTACAGCGGGGGGGTGGGGTTCGACACGCTGGGCCGCATTGTCGAGGTCGCCTCAGGACTGCCGTTCGACCAGTTTCTGAGACAGCGCCTTTTCGAACCGCTCGGCATGAACAGCACCTGGTTCAACGTACCGGAGAAAGAACAATCCCGGCTCGTCACTTTGTACAACAAGACACCGACCGGCTTGCAGAAGCCCGCCGCGTCAGCCAGACCTCGCTCGCAGAGCTACTTTTCCGGCGCCGCGGGGCTCACCTCGAGCGCGGAAGATTACCTCCTGTTCGCACAGATGCTGTGCAACGGGGGCGTACTGAACGGTAAGCGAATTCTGAGCCCGTGGACGGTGGACGTGATGTTGAGCAACAACGTGGGCGATCTCTTCAACGGGCAGAGTGGCCGTGCACCGAAGGGCGTCGGCTTCGGCCTGGGAGGCGAGGTAATCCTCAATAACGTGGAGGCGCGGGTACGCAAGCCGAACGGCAGCTACGGCTGGGACGGCGCCTTCGGCACATATTGGTGGGTCAATCGAAAGGAACAGATGGCCGTAGTCCTTTTCGTGCAGACCGGAGGGAGAGCGCGCCAGTACGACTTCGACAACGCAGTGTCACAAGCGGTGATCGAGTAGGGTATTGCTGGGCATGGGGGGAACGGCGGCTTGAACGCCCTACCGCGATGTGAGGTATGGTCGGAGCGCCGGGATGGCCGGCGATGCCGTTTGCGCCACCATGTCTCCGAACGTGCGTTTGCCGAGATCGTTCAGGTGGGTGCGATCCGGCGCGGCCGCGGCGGTTCGCTCCGCGGCGGCGTCCTCGTGTGTGGTGGCGTTGAACCGGTCGGCCTCGAGTTGTGTCATTGGTTCCAGCAGGGCTCGCGATAGCTGGTACAGGTCGATCAGCGGAACGTTATCCTCCGCCGCAACTTCGCGCGTAGCCGCGGCATACTCCCGTAGTGGATCCACAATCAGCTTCCCATCGCTGTAGTTGCGCCTGGAAAGCGATGTGACCAGGATGGGTGTACCACCCAGTTCGCGCACGTCACGCACGTATCGGTGCAGATTCGCCTTGAAGGTCGTTGCGGGATCGGTATGGAGGCTCAACTGGTCCTTCTGATCGTTATGTCCGAACTGGATGAAGTAGAACTGGCCGCGCGCTTCCAGTGCCTTCGCCCACAGGCCCTCGTCGATGAAGCTTTTCGTCGAGCGCCCATTCACCGCCAGGTCAAGGCATTCCGCCGCGGGGATAAAATGGGCGCAAAAGCCGGGTCCCCACCCTCCCTGGACGGCCACAGTGGAGTCTCCGACCAGCACCACTTTTATATGGTCCGGCAACTGCGCGAGAGGCGAAGGCTGCGCCATCAGTGCCGCTGCCAACGGCAGGAGAACGAAAATGCGCCGGGTCATCATTATGGTTAGAGTGTAACTTACGGAATGCTGAAAGGATCTCGAAACTCGCGCCAATTGAATTGGAACCTGAGCAGAGGGCCGGCGGTTGCCGCAGACCGGCCCTGCTGGAAAGCTGCCGATGAAAACTGGCGCGAGGTATACCCTATAGCGTCTTCAGAAATATATTGAGCTCGTCCACCGTGCGCTTGCGTTGATCGTGATGCAGATTGTGAGCGGCGCCGTCGACGTGCACCAGTTTTCCATGCTGGATCACCTTTGCGGCTTCTTCGTTCGCCTTACGGGTCTCGGGCGACGCGTCAGCCTTCAATATCAGAACCGGCGCGGTAATCTTCGGAAGCAGCTCCTCCGTCCCCATCCCGCCCCTCGCACCTTGCCCCTCGCGTGGTGTATACGTCCCGTGGTACTGCTTCTTCGAGAGCGCCCAATACTGGCAATCGACGATGTCCCATTTCGGCGAATCCTTGCTGCATTTCGCAACCAGGTCCTCGAAGCTGCGATTATTCTGCGCAACCAGCGCCTCCGGCGTCCCCGCCATCACCAGCGCGCCCGGCGCAGGCGGTACTCCTCGTCCCGGGGCCGCTGTTGCCGGCGCCGCCGCTGGTCCCCGTCCAGCCGGCCGTCCGAGGCCGGGATCGAGCATGATGATGGCACGCGCCAAATCCGGGTACTGCGCCCCGATCCGCATCACCGTAGCAGCGCCCATCGAATGACCCATCAGGATCGGTTTATCAAATTTCATCGCACGAACGAAGCCCACCAGGTCGAGCCCTTGGGCGTCGGCTGTGTCCGCAGCCGTGGGGGGATCCGTCAGCCCGTGGCCGCGCGCATCCGTCATGTAGATGTCGTACGACCGCTGCATATCCTGCGTCAGAGTTGTCCAGCACAGGCCGATGTCGGTCGCTCCGTGGGCCATCACGATTACCGGCTTTCCCGGCGCAGGAACGGCATGGTAGTAGTGGATTCGAATTCCGTTCGCGTAGACGTAACCGTCGGACCAGCCATCCGGTATGCCCGGGGGCGCTGCGGCGACGGCCGCGCCCGCCAGTGTCAAGAGTAACCCTACTCGCTGAAAGGTCATCATTATTACGCACTACTCCTTTGTTGGATCTCTACGGGCGATTGTAACTCTAATGCGCGCCTGTGGCACTGATCAAAAGTCCAGGTGGGCGCGCGTCCGCTTTGCTCCCCGTTTACTCCCGCACTACTTTGCCAAAATCCTGTCCCACATCTGCCGCAACTCGCGGTTGGGATCATTCAGCTGCCGCGTCTCTGAGTTGAACACCATCACTGGCCGCTGCGACTCGTTGTACGGACTCCAGGTCGGAATCCGGGAATGATTCGGGTTGCCGGTCCGGGCAAACGCTGCAAAAGCAGAGCCTAACTGCAGCGCCAGACGCTTCCCGCCTTCGCTATTTCCCGTCATCGCAGTCGTGGGATTCGCAAATGCCGGACTGAGATCGGTTCCATGTACCGCGCCCCAATGCGCGCCTTCGCCATGCGCCGGCCAGTCCCATCGATACATATAGACCGGCGCGGCCCCCTGAGCCGCCTTGCGCTCCGCCTGGGTAACGGCACTGCGCCGGATGCCGCGGTCCGTTGCGAGAATCGCCCGCAGCAGGAACCCGTTTTCATGCGGATAGTGTTTGCGGTATAACGCGAGCACTTCGTCCGCCTTGTCCTCGGCTTTCAGAGCACGAAGCTGGTTTTCCACCCACTTTCGGAGCGACGCCTCGTCATCCGAGGTATCGGTGATCGTGAAGCCCCCATCCTCCAGACACGTCCCGATGATCATCGGCACACTCGCCGATATCGCCGGCGCATCCGGATCGAACGGATCGCGCGGCACCACATTGCTGTCAAGCACCGGCCCCGCATTCGCCTGGTTGTCCACGATGTCCCGGAACGCAACGGACTGCAGTTTCGCGAGCTCGCCCGTTGCGACGCCCAGCTTCGTGCAGAGCCGTTCGGCGTCCTTCTGGCGGTCTTCATGGCGACCTGTCCTCAACGTGGAACCAGACTGAATCGCCACCTTGTGGAACAGACCTCGCGCCGAAGGCATCGCCATCAGATGTGAGCACTTGCCACCGCCGCCTGACTGACCGGTAATCGTGACGCTTTGCGGATTCCCGCCGAACTGCCCGATGTTGTCGCGGACCCACTCGAGGGCCATGACCAGGTCCATCATCCCGACATTGCCGGAATTGCGAAGTTCGTCGCCGCCAAGTCCCGATAGATCGGCGAAGCCAAGCATGCCGAGCCGGTGGTTGACCGTAACCACCACCATATTTGCCAGCTTCGCCAAGTGTTGTCCTTCCAAGGCCTCCAGGTTGCCCGAGCCGCTGGTATAGCCGCCGCCGTGAATGATGAACATCACGGGACGCTTGCCGTTATCGCGAAGAGCGGGCGTCCAGACGTTCACCACAAGGCAGTCTTCGCTCATTCCGCCGCGATAATTGTTCCAGCCGACATACTTCGTGTATGCGCTCGGATTAGGATTGATGTGCTGCGGAGCCAGATGCCCCCAGTCCGTGCAGTCTCGAACGCCCGACCAACGAGCGGGCTTCTGCGGAGGCAGGAACCGGCTTCTGCCGCTCGTATCGGCCCCGTAGGGGATTCCACGAAAGCACTTGATGCCGTCCAAGGTGACGCCGCGAATCCGGCCATGTGCCGTCTCCACCACGTCCTGACCGCCCTGGCAGATCGCAAGGCGTGGCGCGACCAGTACACCGGCCGCGACGCCTGCAGCCCCACGCACAAACCGCCGTCTGGAATGGTTCGCATCGAATCTGCTCATTTGTTTCCTCTGAATCGTCTACTGCCGGCACTCGAAATTTGCGGCGTCTTCCACGTTGCCCTGACCCTTGTATTGCGCGTGGGCAGGGTAGGCGCACAACGGGCGGCTACGGCCGGGGAAGGCTCGCCCGGTCGCGGTGACTGACTCGGGTGCTTGACCTTTTTCCACCCAGTCCACGGATGCCGTGAGCATGTCGAAGTTGTCCAGCGTCGCACTACCGCCGCCGCAGTGGCCCATGCCCGGCGCCAGGAACAGCCGGCTCCAGTCTTTCACCTTTGACTCGCCACCGTTTGCCGTCGTCATGCGCTGATAGTAGTCGATGGTATCCTTCGCCGAAAACCATGGGTCGCTGACGCCGTGATAGAAGATCAGCTTGCCTCCGTGCGAGGAAAAGCTATTGAGATTCACCCAGGTATAGCTATCGCCAATGCGCGCCGTGGGATTGTTGTCCACGACCGCGGCTTCAGCATCCACATCCTGCTTCGTAGCCACGGTGGGTCCGCCCACCGGACTCGGACCCGGATTCAGAAGACCCGGGATGCCGCTTTGCGCCGCGATTCCGGTGTCGTAGAAGAAACCCGTGTAGACCTGCTTGCCGCTCGAAGTCTTTGGGCCCGCAAAACCTTTTTCAATGGCGCCCACTTGCTCTGCCGACAGACACCCTTCGGCCTTGGCCCCCGCACACTGTAAATCCGCAGGGCGGAAACTGCAGCCCGTCACGTTGAAAATCATCCCATCCGCAGCGCCGTCGCGCGCGTCGCAAACCTCCAGAAGCTTCGCGATGACTGCTTTCTTATCGCTCTCCGACAATGCCGCGCCTGGCCGCCCGTTCGCGTCTTTCGGTGCGATTGCATTCAGCGCCACGGCAACGGAGCGCGTGGCTAAATTGGAAAAGCCCGTTCGCATGGCCGGAGCGCCGGCAACGATACCGTCAAAATAGTACGGGTATCGCTGAGACATCAGCATCGCTTCGCGGCCTCCGGTGGAACAACCCACGTAGTACGAATGTTCCGGTGCCCTACCGTAGTGAACTTCCATAATCCGCTTCGCCACGACGGCCAGCCGTCCGATCGCCAGAAACTCAAAATCGAGCACGGCCTGCTGATCCTGCATGAAGCTTGCATCGAAGCCCCCGCCGCTGCTCTGATGGCCGGTGTCGGTGGTGGCCACCGCGAAGCCGCGCGCAATTGCCGGCTGCGTGCCGGCGGCTTGCGAACCGATCGGCTCGGCGACCGTTCCGTTCAATCCGCCCCCGCCCTGCTGCAAATATTGGCCTGTCCACTTCTCCGGAAGGGCGATGGCAAAGCGGATGCCGTATGTCTTGCCATCGGCTCCCGTTCGGCGATCGATAATGCCATCGACGCGGCAGCGCGCCGGCAGCACTGGTCCTGATGGACCGCCCCGCCCCGCAGTCGCCTGACCCGCGGCGACAGTCTCCGCGCGGGTGACCTCAATCCTGTTTCCGGCCATTTGAAAATTGGCGAGGTCTTTGCATTTGTCAGGGGCTTGTGCAAACAGCGCGATCCCAGCTGAAGCGAACAATAACAGAACCTGTCGCATAGTTCTCCTCTTCATTTCGATCCCTTGGTCAGCCAACCGTTCAGCTTCAGCCACTCCTCTAATCGGTCCAGGTAGTGATCCGCGCCACCGCCCTTTTTCCCGAAGCCGTGCTGCCCAGTCTGGAATACGTGCAACTCGGCGGGCAGCCCCGCCTTTCTCCACGCGCCAAACAGGTCCATCGACCCTTGGTATCCGACTAGCTGGTCATCCGCAGCCACTGCGACGAAAAGCGGCGGGGCTCCCGCCGGCGGTGGATTCGAATTCGCGCCAGCGGCATAAATTGGCGCCGCGAAATCGGGACGCGCATCGCTGGGACCATACACCGTCGAGAGAACCACTGCGCCGCCGGCAGAATAACCAATGATGCCGATGCGATTGGAGAGTACCCCAAATTCGGCGGCATGCTGCCGCACCAGCCGCACCGCTTGTTGCCCGTCGGCACCAGCGATCTCCCGCAGATTCTGGCCCGCTTGCGGTCCTGTGGTGGCCGGTCCACGCCCGGCTGCGGCGGGTGACGCACTCTGATCCACGTAGATAGTCCGATACTTCAGGACAAATGCGTCCACGCCCATCTGGTTAAGGCGAGTGGCGACATCCACGCCTTCATACGACATCATCAACGTCCGAAAACCGCCACCAGGCGCAACAATCATCGCCGTCCCTACTGCTTTCGCTTTTTCCGCCGGATAATACAGAAGTACTGGTCGAACGACATTCTGCGCCTGCGGTCTATCCTCCGTACCGGCAACTTTCTCGGAATAGGTCCATTTCTCTGAACCGGGAGCCACACCCGGATAAAGCGGGATTTCCCGAGCCGGTGGAGGCAGTTGAGCCCAGCCCACGGTCGCCAACTCAATCAGCAAACAGAGTCTTGGAAAATTCAGCGTCATCATCCACCTCCTAACTCCGAAAGCATATGTTACATCACCGCCCTTTCATCGCAAAAGGGGCGATGCAAGGGGCGCGGGGCCGGCGGCTGATCGAGTCCCCTTCTAGTTTCCGTTCGACGGCTGGTGATAAGGTTTGCCGTCGATCGTCGTGGCGAGCGTTCCCATCGCCTGAAACTTGTTCTTCACGACATCGATCGTCAGCTTGAAGCCTTCCGGTCCGGTGACCTTGGTCCCCTTCACCTTGCCGCTTTGAACAATGTTCGAATGCCAGTCGAGTGAGGTAGTCGTTGGCGAGGAGCGCGTCTCCGAGATACTTTCCGTTCCGCTGAAAACAACACCTCGCTCGTCGGAGTAATTGTCATAGGCCACAGTAACGGACGCCACCGCGCTGTGATCCGTCGTGTGGCGAATCGTGACCTTCGCCGAACCCAAGATTGCTCCTTTCAGCGTAAAAGTCCCCTCGGGTAAGACGGTCCGATCGGGAATTCGATTGCCAGGCGCGTAGGGAGTCCCCCAAGGCACAGTGTCGGAAATGGGCGTCGGCGCTGGAACCAGGACGGGCTTCCGATTGACGAAGCGAGCCAGCATGATGCGGAAGCGCCGGCCGCCCGGTTCCGTGGCCGGCGGGCACGGCAGCGGATTCGAGCCGCCGCAGGCGGGGCTGGTGACTTGAGCCTGCCAGTACACCACGCTGGCGCCATCCGGAGACCAACGAGGATCCGCCATGGCGTTCCAGTTCGGATCACTGGGACTGCCCGGTTTCCCGTCGCCGGCATTGAGCTGCTGTCCATAGTAGTTGCCACGATCACCGTACCGGTCGAGCAGGAACGGTTGGAAGAAGCGGCGGTCGCCATTATTTCGGACCGAGGATACCGCGGACACGGTCACAAGGTCGGTGAGGGGAGGCAAGCCGCGCATCGCAGCCAAAAACATCTGCCGGTCGGAGCCGCGCGTATCTTCGATTACGAGCCACTTACCATCCGGAGAAGAATCCATGGGGTCGACATATTCGGGATGGGTAGTGAGCCGTCGCACTTTGCCTGACGCCAAGTCAATGGCAAACACGTCCAGGTTGCAGGCCTCGAATGGGTACCCAACATAGTAAGCTTCGCGCCCGTCGCCGCTGAATCCGCGGAACTCGCCAACATCCTTGCCCTGTAGATTCAGGCGCAGTTGGTCCGGATGCTGCGGATCCACCGTCAGGACTCGATCTTCCATCCCCTCCCGGAACAGCAGCGTGACGTGAGAGAGCTCGTATCTCGGCGCACGCGGCTCCCCGTTTTCGGGGGTAGCGTTGAACTCCAGCCGCCCGAGGTATCCGAACTGCCCGAGCCTTGCGTGAGTGAAAGTCATCGAGCTGAATCCGAGGTGGACGTTGTCGGGGTGGAGTCGTAGTTCGCGGATACTGCCGCCGCTGCCAGAGCCATCAGCCGTAGTATTCCAGCGAATTGGGTATACGTGCGTACGCTCCGGCGTGCACTGGCTATCGGCCAGCCCGTACGGAGAGCAGTCGATGATGTTGGTGCCAGCCAGCGCCCGTTTGCCGTCGCGGAACGACTGCGGGTAATCCAGCGCCGGGCTGGTGCCTATTGCGTTTTGCGGCGGCACTCCACAGGTGATGCACTTCCACGGATCTCCGTTCGGAAAGGTCGCACCATCGGTCTTAATAAGAATGATCTCATCGCCGTTGTAAATGCTCGCGGGATCAGGCGCCGCGGGTGCGCCAACGAAGCGCACCAAGGCAAGAACGTAGCGCCCGTCTGGTAGGAAGCTGCCCGACTGAAAGGTCATCGCTTCCGTGCTTACGCACCCCGTCCGCCGGCTGTTCACCGCCTGAGAACAGGCACCCGGCTCGGCTGACAATATCGCGGGAGGCAGAGGCAGTTCCTTGACATCAATGGATTCGGCGGAGGGAGGTTTCGGGACGGGCTGGGCTTCTCCTGCGCAGGTAACGGCGAACCCAATTACCGTCAGAATCAACAACTGTCTGATCTCAACTTGGAATGTCATAAATCCTGCTCCGGACTTCACCGCGACACGACCACGCGCACGCGGGCCAGATTCTGAATACGCGCAAACGTAGTGTTCACGTCCCCGTCGCGCTGGGACGTCGCGCGGAGAACTACGAAATAGGTCCCGGGCTTTGCAAACGAGTGCTTCGCCGTCACCGCGACTCGGCTGCGCGTGGAACTCTTGATCGGCGGCGCTTCCGGAAACGCGCCCTCCGTTTCGAAGTCCCATTGCGCCGCGACGATTTTCCCGCCACCCGGAGGTGTTTCTATCTCCGCGCTGAATCGCACGGCCTGGCCCACCTTCACATCGGCCCGCACCGTACCATTTGCCGTCAAGTGAATCACCGGTTGGATGCCCTTACGTTCCGGCGCGCCGGGAGGAACCTGAACCTGGCCGTCGACCACCTTATAGTTCGTGCTCGCCGGCGGCGCAACGCCTTTCTCGACCCAGGCGCTCACATCGCGCAGAGCCTGGTAGAGCACACCGAGATAGGAGACCGTATGGAGGCGGTCGGCCTGATCCTCGGAATCGCCATGGATCGCGTGCTCGGTGAACCAAAGACGGAACCTATCGTCCAGACGCTCGGCGAGCGCCGCTTTCACTTTTGACCGGTACCAGTCCGCCTGCCATGGAAAGGCGTCCTGGTCCATCATGCTCTCGACTACGATCATCTTCCCGGCGAACTTTCCGCTCTGCAGCGAGCCTGCCCCGCCGGCGGTAATCGAGGGACCGACCTGCACGTTGCGCTGCGGAAAGGCAGGCTTACCGTCCGGACCGCGAAACTGGTCGAACACGTAGAAGTCCGGAGTCGGAACCTGATGGCGGTGATACGTCTGGACCGCCAGGTAGTCCGAGTTGTCGATCACCACCTCGTCGCCGGACTTGATGGCGTCCTGCGTCTTCGTGTCGTTGGTGCCGAAGGGATTGATGCCGATCGCCACGATGTCGCCAGCGATCCTGCCGACGGCCAGTTCCTTGCCGGCCGCCTCGCCGCTTTTGACCAGCAGGAATGCGCCCTCCGCATTGCCCGACGGCACAGTCTCCAATTGGAATGCGACAGGCGCGTCACCCTGCATCCGCTTCCACGCCGTATCCACCCCGCCCAGAGCCTGGGCCGTTTCCGAATCGGCTGTCCGCAGCACCTTCTTCACTCTGGTCTTGTGCTGAATTCGAGCCCGCAAAAGAGATTCAGGAGGGTTTGCGCCCTGGTAGCCGGGAACGGTCCAGAAGTCCCGAAAGTAGCTCGGGTCGTACATCCTCACGATCGGGAACAGAACCGGAAACGCGCCAGTGCCGATGGTCTTATAGTTGAACCAGCCGAGCGAGGGAAACCCCATGCGTGTCACTTCGCGCAGGACTTCCCCTTCCTCCCGGTTTAGGCCCTGGTACATGTCTCCGCTGCCTCCCGGTTCAACGGCGTCGACTATTGCCGGGAATTTATCCTTCAGAATTCGCAACGCGAGAACACGGACCGTGAACACGTTGGGGATGGCGATGGGCGAGCCGATCACATAGGGAACCGCGCCTTCCCACGTCCGGGTGTTTTCGAATCCACTGATGCTCTTGAAGCCGCCCCCGCTTCCGCCGAAAACGTAGCCGAAGGGACGGAGGCCTCCATACATCTGCAATGCTACGACTCGGGAATACTCCGCGGAGGCCGCGTTGACCAGGTAACCGGCCATCGCAGACCCTTTCGCCTGGGCCGATGGGCCGCCTTCATTGGTCTCGACGAAATATCCGCCGCTGGCAAAGGAAAAGCCGGCAAAATCCTCCTCGCCAGTCGCCTGCTGCGCGAGGTTCTCACTGGCCGGTGCCGGTGTCACATGCTGGAAGAACCGTCCCTGGTAACGCTCTTTCGGCGGAAAGTAGAAAGAGAAACGCGCGTCAGTCCCTGTGAAACCGCCATGCACATAACGATGCCGGACCGGCTTGTCGCGCCACTCGTCCACATCCGTGTAAGGCTGCTTGAAGAGGTCGCCGGCCGCGGCAGCCTGCTGAGCGTGAGCAGGCTGCGCGATGATGCTTCCGAAGGTGAGGAACGCGATGATGTATTTCATGTCCTAAAACAACAGTTTGAGCGCAAATTGAAGCTGCCGGGGAGTAGTGTTCGTCGATGTGGCCGTAATCATTCCGAACCCGTTCTCGCCGAGCACTGAGCCAGGATTGGTGAAGTTCGCCGTGTTGGTGATGTTGAAGGACTCCGCCCGCAGTTGTAGGCGCATTTTCTCGCGAAGCGCGAAATCCCGGACAACGGAGAGGTTCAGCGATCGCTGGCTCGGTCCGCGCAGCTGATACGGGGCTTCACCGCCCGCCGTCCCCTTCACCTGCGGCGCAAAGGCGGCGGTATTGAACCACTGGTTCAGCGTAGGGTTTGAGGACTGCCAATCTGAGATCTGGTTCGGACGATCCTGGGTCACGCCGGGCACGTTCATCATTGGCGTATTGTTCACGACTGTGAATGGCAGTGAGGTCTGCCAGTAGCCGATCGCGTTCACCTGCCAGCCTCTCAGGGCGTAGGCCGCGGGGCCGCGCAGATTCGCGGGCACGGGTACCGCGTAGGAAGCGGTCACGGCAATGCGATGGCGAACGTCCAGTGCCGTATTCCCATACTGCAACATGGAGTTATTGGTGAACAGTGCCGTATCCGTGCTGGAATTGCCGAGGCCGTGGGCCCAGGTCCAGTTGGCGTTCACCATCAAGCCTTTTGCGTATCTGCGAGTCACCGAGGCCTGCATCGCGTAGTAATTCGTAATGCCCTCGTTATCGTAGAGACTGATGGCCGTTATCTTTGGCAGCTGTGTAGCGTAGACGTAGGGCGGTGCCGGATTGCCCGCTCCCAGGGGTGCCGGCCGGTCGAGGTCCTTCACGTAGATCATGTTGCGCCCGATCTGGCCAACTCCGCCCAGGGTGAAGACGGTATTGCCGACCTGCTTCTGGAAGGCCAGATTAAATTGGTGGATGCGGGAAGCACTCAGGTCGGAAGGTTTTACCGTCACTCCACCGCTGGGGTTCGTGATGCTGGAACTCGATGACAACGGCAAGGTCGGAAAAACGGAACCGAAACAAGGAATACACGAGTAGGCAAACGGCGGATTCGGATTTTGAATATTGTCGTTCGGATAGTAGCTGATTCCATAGCCGCCGCGCAGAACCATGCCGCTTCCGAGTGTTGCCGCAAAACCGAAGCGCGGCGAGATGTTCTTGTAGTTCGTGTTCACGCCGAGCGCGCGCGTGGTGTCCTTTCCCGCGGTCTGGATCTTGAGCGTGCTCATGTCGAAGTTGGTGTAAACATTGTTCACTTCGACTACGGGCGGTAAGATCTCGTAACGAACTCCCAGGTTCAGCGTGAGCCAGCGGGTGGCCCGCCAGTCGTCCTGTACGAAGAAGCTCGGCTCGAGGAAGCGGTAACCAGGGAACGCAAGCATATTGCCGCGGATGGCGTACAGCGCCGACCCGACGAAGAAATTCGCCATCGCGTTTGAGTACGGTCCAACCGACAGGAACGAAAAGCCTCCCTGCGGAGCGAGGGCATCCTGGAAATAATTCAACTGGCGACGGATGATGTTGGCGCCGGTGCCCGAGGGCCCACACAAGAACGCGGCGACTAGGGCCGCTGAGAAGATGTGACGGGATCTCCGCATATACGCTCCTGTTCCGGTTTTATCCGCAGACCTGCTTTGGGCACTCCAAGTCTCGAGGGCTTCCGCGGCCGAATGTCGTCGGGCCGTGTTCCTGTACCGCTCCTACGACACCTTTTCTCAAATTATATGGCATATTCTGCCATTGTCAACAGAAAACGACAATATGGGCAAGATACGCCGGTTATGCTATCCTGCGTATGAAATGAAATCTTCGCCGTCGAGTGGTGGGTTAGAAGTCATGCCGGAGGTATCCGCGGCTCTGCCGACTTTCAGAGAACGTAAGGCACAGGCCGTCCGGGAGATCATCTGGGAAGCCGCGATTGATCTGTTTCTTGAGAAGGGGTACGACGATACGACCGTTGACGAGGTGGCACACGCAGCCGGCATCTCACCCCGATCCTTCTTCCGATACTTCGCTACGAAAGGGGATTTGATGGCGCATGCGGTGGTAAGCTACGCCGATCAACTCATCGCTGCCATTGATGCGTGCCCAAAGGCTTATTCGCTCAGTGAGGTATTCAAAATGACGGTAACGAAGGTCGCTCAGGACGCGCTCGCACATCCCCGCACAGCCAAGGTATTCGAGGTTCTGCAAAAGAGCCCGGCCGCTGCGGCGGCTGAGCTAACTCGGCTTAGCGAGTCGCACCGCCTCGTGGCGAAGGCCTACGCGCGGCGCCTTCCCGGTGAAGATGAACTCGCCGCAGGCGTGATGGCGGGGATCACACTGCAACTCACCGGCGTGACCGTTCGTTGGTGCTTCGAGCACGGCCAACCAGATGTGTCAGCCGCAATGGATCGACTGCTCCCGACCTTAGAAAGTGTGTTTTGCCGCCGGAGGACGAACCACAAAGCGGAGCGTTAACAAGGGCGTCGGCCGCGAGCAGGCGCGAACCAGCACGAACTCGTTGGCCGGCGATCGGAGGACGCTATCGGCGAGGAGTGCGTGGGCCATTGCAAGCCGGTCGCGCAGGTAGGATAGATATGAGTGGATCCCGAGCGTCCAGGTATCGCGATAAGCCTTGACCATCTCGGGCTCGCGGGTGAGGTCCTGCGCTCGATCCTTCACGTCACGCTGGCCGAGCTGTGGCTGAAAGTTCGACGAGAACTGAATTCCGTAAGGCGGGTCGATGTAGATCATCTGCACTTTACCCGCGAGGTCTTCGCGCCGGGCGAGACTGGCCATAACTTGAAGTGAATCGCCCAGGATCATACGGTTCGCCCAGTCCATATAGAACTGTACAGCCTTGGCGTAATCGTGCTGCGGATCGGCAAAGAGATCACGCTGGATATCCTCTCGTGCGAGGACGCGGAGAATAGCCTGCGTGGAGATGCGCTCGTGCATGTGCAGCGCGACGGGCTCGACTTCAAACCACGGCTTCTCGCGCTTGCCGCTCCACTCCAGCCACGGTTCGTGTTTGCGAAGCGCATCGGCCAGCCAGTTAGCCTCCTCCGCTGAAAGAGCTCGCTGTCGCGCTGTCGCCAGCAGTTCCGGCAACGTGTCGGACGCCTTCGGTTCTTTGGACGACCGTAAAATGGGCGGCAGATGCGGATTGTATTCATAGCGGATCCGAGGCGCTGGTTGCAGCACGCCCTGCGCCTCCAATCCGGCGGGTGGAATGTTCTTCCGCTTGGCTGGGTACTTCGTCGAAGCGATAGAATCGCTCATGTTCTCCAAAGCGGCCGAGCTAGTCGTCTTCTTGCGTGCCATGGGAAAGCCTCAGTCGAGATTTCAGCGGTGTATCGCGTTCCGGAAGTGCTGCCAGTTCTTATCGTCCGCATCGGCTGGATCCTGGCGAAGAGGATCAAAAAGTGGACGCAATTGAACACGCCATCGTCGCTGAACACCTGGCTGATGTTCTCGGCAAAGATGTTGCGTTTTTTCTAAA
Organism: Candidatus Solibacter sp.; assembly: GCA_039932635.1. GTDB lineage: Bacteria > Acidobacteriota > Terriglobia > Bryobacterales > Bryobacteraceae > Solibacter. The sequence continues at coordinate 1,424 of JBDTPR010000020.1, read as the reverse complement.
TTCCTTGTTGTTCATGCGGCCTTTGAGCCTGTTGCGATAGAAGTTCCAACATAGCAGAGATCATCATTCGGGCTTGGCCTGTGGACCGCCCGATGCCAGCGTGACCAAGTGCGGTGCTGGGCCTTCTGTCGAGGAGGTTCGATGCGCCGTCCGATTTGGGTCGCCGAGCAGTCTGACCACCGCTGGCACTGATGACGGACGAGGGCTCTTTGACGAGTGTTTGCAGGTGCCGCTCGTATGCCAACGACGCATACCATAAGGAGTATCGGTGGAATCGACTTATTTCTTTAGTATGAGTCTTCAAAATGCGATGACGCTTTGGTTGCACACTGACGGCAACGCCACGTCCGCCCAAACTCCATAATGATCGGAGATACGCTCGTCCAGCGGTCCTGATGCAGGCCATGCCGTGGCCCGTCCCTCCAACTCGCCGGAGAAGCAAATGTGATCGATGCTAGAGTGGCGAACGACGCCTAGCAGGGGATCTCGGCCACCTCCGGTGATGCACTGGAGCCCGCGACTGTCTATCGTTTTCCGCAATGCGGAGCGTCCCTTTGCCGATCCGTAATAGTGTTTCCCCGCAAGATCCTGATTGAAATCCCCAGCCACAACGAACCCAGAATTGGGGTAAGCACGCTGTAGCTCGGCCCACTCCAACGATTGCGCAGCAAGCGATGCAAGGAATGCATCGGCACCCTTGATCGGTGCCCGTCGTTGGTCGCTAAGCCACGGCAATACGGTGCCGTAGATCACCAGCTTTCCCGCAGAGGGAGTATCAATCAAAGCGGCCGCAGTTCGGTCCGGCTCCGCGGCGAGCGCCAGTGGAAGGCCCTGCCACCGCGACCAGGTTGCCGTCCAGACTTCGCCTTCCGGCGATTCTCGATCAGCCGCCGCATTAGAGCAAGAGACAAGCCGATACCCGAATCCAGGGGCAAGTGCGGCCCATGTTTCCGTGAGCACCCAAATATCTGCGCACACCTCCGTCATTTGTTTCCGGATTGTGGTTAGCCGGTTTCCTGGCCGAGGCCGTGCACGAGCGAGGTTCCATGTGGCAATGCGCATAACGAAAAGGCATCGGCGAGCAACGCTCTACCCTACCACCCAGCAGTCCGTGCCGTGACCAGTTGCGTTGGACAAATTCCTCGGGCCGGTTCGCGCCACCGTTTCCTAGGCGGCGCACGGCCAACTGGGGGGAAATTGGGGGGACCCTGGCGTCCACGGATGGGTAAATTCGGGTAAGGATGGGTAATTCGTGATTTCAACCGCCGCCCGGACACACGTCGGCAACTGGCGTGTTATGCAGGAGATACGTTGAAAATAAAGGAGATAATTTGGCTCCTCAGGTAGGATTCGAACCTACAACCCTTCGGTTAACAGCTACCTAAGCGGGCCGTATTCTCAATTGTTTGCATGGTAATTAACTG